>JASJBF010000035.1 GCA_030066685.1 Kiloniellales bacterium
AGCGATAGCGCACGACTCCCGGCCAGACGCGAACGCGTCTGATCGGGAAGTGCGCTAGCGGCGGCCGAAGAGCCTTTCGATGTCGGCGAGCTTGAGTTCGACGTAGGTGGGGCGGCCGTGGTTGCACTGGCCGGAGTGGGGGGTCGCCTCCATCTGGCGCAGGAGGGCGTTCATCTCCTCGGTGTTGAGCCGGCGCCCGGCGCGCACCGAGCCGTGGCAGGCCAGGGTGCCGCAGACCTCTTCCAGCTTCTCCTTGACCGTGAAGGCCTGGTCGAGCTCGGCCAGCTCGTCGGCGAGGTCGGCGACCAGGCGCTGGACGTCGGGCTGGCCGAGCAGCGCCGGGACCTCGCGCACCACCACGGCGCCGGGGCCGAAGGCCTCGAGCACCAGGCCGATCTCGGCCAGCTCCGGGGCGCGGGCCAGGAGGCGGGCCGCCGAGTCCTCGCCCAGCTCGACCACCTCGGGGATCAGCAGGATCTGCCGGGCGACGCCCTTTTCTGCCAGCTCGCGCTTCATGCGCTCGTAGACCAGGCGCTCGTGGGCGGCGTGCTGGTCGACGATGACGATGCCGTCCCCGGTCTGGGCGACGATGTAGGTCGCGTGCAGCTGGGCGCGGGCGGCGCCCAGGGGATAGTCGGGCGCAGCCTCGGCCGCTTCGGCGGCGGGCTCGGCGCCGCGGGCGCCGGGGGGTTGGGCCAGCTCCGGCAGGGGGGCGTGGTAGGCGGCGCCGGCCTCGGCTAGGCCGCGCGGCAGGACCGTGGTCGGCGGGCGGTAGGCGTAGGCCCCGTTGGCGTTCGGCCCGGCCGGCGCCTCGGCGGCGCGCAGGGCGCCGAGGGCGGCCTGGGCGACCGTGGTCGAGGCGCGGTGGCCGGCCTCCGACAGGGCGTGGCGGCAGGCGCCGACGATCAGGCCGCGGACCAGGCCGGGGTCGCGGAACCGGACCTCGGCCTTCATGGGATGGACGTTGACGTCGACCGCCTCGGGCGGCAGCTCCAGAAAGAGCGCCAGCAGGGGATGGCGGTCGTGGGCCAGGAAGTCGCGGTAGGCGCCGCGCACCGCGCCGTGCAGCAGCTTGTCGCGCACCGGCCGGCCGTTGACGAAGAGGTACTGGTGGCGGGCGTTGGCGCGGTTGAGGGTCGGCAGGCCGATGTGGCCGGAGAGCTTGAGGCCCTCGCGCTCGGCCGCGATGGCCAGCGCGTTCTCGGCGAAGTCCTTGCCCAGGATCGCGCCCAGGCGGGCGAGCCGGGCATCGAAGAGGTCGCCCGTGGCGGCGGTCAGGCGCAGGGTGGTGCGGCTGCCGTCGGAGAGGGAGACGCCGACCTGGGGGAAGGCCATGGCCAGGCGGGCGACCACGTCCTCGGCGTGGCCGTACTCGGTGCGCGGGGTCTTGAGGAACTTGAGCCGGGCCGGGGTCGCGAAGAAGAGGTCGCGGACCTCGACCCGGGTGCCCGGGCCCTGGGCCGCCGGCTCGGGCGCGGCCTTGCGGCCGCCCTCGATCGTCAGGCGCCAGGCCTGGTCGGCGCCGGCCGGGCGGCTGGTCACGGTCATGCGGCTGACCGCGCCGATCGAGGGCAGGGCCTCGCCGCGGAAGCCGAGGCTGGCGATGCGGACCAGGTCGTCGTCGGGCAGCTTGGAGGTGGCGTGGCGCTCGACCGCCAGGGCCAGCTCCTCAGGGCCCATGCCGCAGCCGTCGTCGGTCACCGCGATCAGGCTGCGGCCGCCGTCGCGCAGCACGACCTCGACCTGGCCGGCGCCGGCGTCGAGGGCGTTCTCGACCAGCTCCTTGACCGCCGAGGCCGGGCGCTCGACGACCTCGCCGGCGGCGATGCGGTTGACCAGGGTCTCGGGCAGCAGGCGCAGGCTCATGACCCGGCCTCTTCCAGGTACCGGCGGGTCAGGCGCTTGCCGGCCTCGACCGCCGGCTGGTCGAAGGGCTCCACGCCGAGCAGGTCGGCGGCGATGATGGTCTCCAGCATGAAGTGCATGAAGAGGGCGCCGAGGCTCTCCTCGTCCAGGCGCGGCAGGTGGATCCGCCGGACGGGGCGCTTCTCGGCGACCAGGGTCTCGGCGGTCGCCCGGCCGGCGGCGGCGAAGAGGTCGCCGATCCGGCGCCCGGCCAGGTAGCCCAGGGAGGCGCCCTCGGCCAGGGCGGCCGGGATCTCGGGGCCCTGGCCGGCCGCGGCGACGGTCAGGACCGTGTAGGCCTTGTCGGCCGGGCCGGCGAGGTAGAGCTGGAGCTGGCTGTGCTGGTCGACCGTGCCCAGGGCCTTGACCGGGGTCGTGCCCTTGCCGTCCTTGCCCAGGCTCTCGGCCCAGAGCTGGCGGTACCAGAGCACGAAGGGGTCCAGGCGGTCGCAGTAGGCCAGCAGTACGCTCATCGGCAGCCCGCGCCGCTCGGCCAGGCCGACGGCAACGGCGGCGCCCAGCGCCGGCGGCGCCTGCGCCGGCTCGGGCGCGTCCAGGGTGGCGTCGAGGACGGCCTGGGCGCCGGCGCGCAGGCGCTCGACGTCGAGGCCGAGGAGCCGGGCCGGCAGGGCGCCGACCACCGAGAGCACGGAGTAGCGGCCGCCGAGCTCCGGGTCGTGGTCCAGGCAGGTGAGGCCGTAATCCCGGGCGAGGCGCGTGAGCGGGCTGTCCTTGGGCTCGGTCACGGCGACGATGCGCTCGGCCAGGGCGGCGCGGCCGAGGGCCGCCTCCATCGCCGCCAGGAGGATCAGGAACTGGCTCAGGGTCTCCGGGGTCGAGCCGGACTTGGAGACCACGACCAGCCCGGTCCGGGCCAGGTCGAGGCCGGCGAGCAGGCGTTCTACGGTCACCGGGTCGACGTTCTCCAGGACCCGGAGGCGTGGCGTCGTCCCGGGCTCGGCCAAGGCCTGGAGGGTGCGGGCGCCGAGGGAGGAGCCGCCGGTGCCGAGCAGCACGACCGTATCGCAGGCGGCGCGCAGGCGGTCCGCCGCGGCCTCGATGGCGGGCAGGTCGTCGCGCCGGGCGGCGATGGTCAGGTGCGGCAGGCTGCCGGCCTCGCGGGCGGCGCGCAGGCGGGCCAGGCTTGGCAGACTGCGGGCCAAGTCCTCGGCCAGCTCGGCCTCGCTCAGGCCGGCGGCGCCGACCGCCGCCGCCAGGCAGGTCTCGATCTCTTGGGAAAAGCTCATGGCCAGCCGGCTCCGGGGACGATTCTCCAGGCGATCCTGGAGGCGAATCGCCTGCGTCCGAGTCTAGCAGAGCCCCCGGCGCGGCAAAACCGGCCGTGCGGTCAGGAGTTGTCGGGCGGGGCCTCGCGGGTCGCCTCGACGCCGTCCGGCTGGCCGACCACGACCACGGTCAAGGCTTCGGGATCGAAGAGCCGGCGCGCGACCCGCTTGGCGTCTTCCGGGGTCACCGCTTCGATCAGCTCCTTCTGGCGGTCCAGGTAGTCGATGCCCAGCTCCTGGAGCTGGATGCCGACCATCATGCGGGCGATGCGCCCGGTGCTGGAGAGCCGCAGCGGGAAGGAGCCGGTCAGGTAAGTCTTGGCGTCTTTCAGCTCCTCGGCGGTCGGCCCGGCTTCGGCCATGCGCTTCCATTCGGCGCGGATCAGGTCGAGGGACTCGCCGATCCGGCCGTTCTGGGTCGCCACCCCGCCGAGGATCATGGCGCCGTGGTCCAGGGGCTGGAGAAAGCTGTAGACCGAGTAGGCCAAGCCGCGCTTCTCGCGCACCTCCTCATAGAGCCGCGAGGCGAAGCTGCCGCCGCCGAGCACGTAGTTGACCACCCGGGCGGCGTAGTAGTCCGGATCGTCGCGGCGGATCCCGGCATGGCCGAAGATCGCCGTCGACTGCGGGATGTCGCGCTCGACCACGACCACGTCGCCCTCGGCCCGGGGCTCGGCCGCCGCGACCTCGATCGGATCGCCGGTCGCGGGCAGGCCGAGGAAGGTCTCGTCGAGCAAGTCTGCCAGGTCCTCCGGCGTGATGTCGCCGGAGACCCCGACCACCAGGCGGTCCCGGCTGAAGATCCGCCGCGTGTAGGCGACCAGGTCGTCGCGGGTGATGCCGCCGACGCTTTCCGCCGTGCCGCGCAGGGGCCGCCGGTAGGGATGGTCGGGCAGCAGCAGCCGGCGCATCGTGAGGATGGCGATGGTGTCCGCATCCTCGGAGTCCCGGGCCAGGCGGGCCAGGATCTGGCTGCGGATCCGCTCGACCGGCTCTTCGTCGAAGCGCGGCTCGGTCAGCGCCAGGCGCAGCAGGTCGAAGGCCTTGTCGCGGTGCTTGGTCAGGGTCTGGACGCCGCCGAAGAAGCGGTCAAGCCCGGCGGTGAAGGACAGCGAGATCGAGCGGTTCTCCATCTCGCGCCGGAAGCCGCGCGAGTCCAGCTCGCCGGCGCCCTCGTCGATCAGCCCGGAGACCATGTTGGCCAGGCCTTCCCGGCCCTCCGGGTCGATGACGCTGCCGCCGTCGCGGAAGGCGAGCTCGACGGCGATGATCGGGTTGCTGTGGTCCTCGACCAACCAGGCCTCGATGCCGCCGGGGCTGACCACCCGCTGCACCTCGACGGCCTTGGCCGGCTGGACCGCGACGAGGGCCAGGGCGACCACGGCCGCAAGCCCCTGGAGGATCGCTCGGGTTCCGGAGGTCATGGTCGGTCCTCAGCTGGTCGGTTCGGGTTCGAGCACGGCGGTCACCGAGCGGCGCTCGTCGAAGACGGCCCGGGCCACGGCGTTGATCTGTTCGGCGGTGACCGCGCCGATGCGCTCGGGCCAGGACTCGACGTCCTCCAGGGTCTGGCCGGTCACCAGGGCGGCGCCGATGACCCGCGAGGGGGTCGAGACGCTGTCGCGGGCGAAGACCGCCGCGGACTGCAGCCGCTCCTTGGCCTCGGCGACCTCCTCGTCGGTGACGCCGTCTTCCAGCAGCTTGTCGATCTCCTTGCGCAGCGCCGCCTCGGTCAGGGCCAGCTCGGTGCCCGGGCGCGGCGAGGCGTAGAAGGTGAAGGTGCTGAGATCGAAATCGTCGCCGCCGTAGCCGCTGCCGGCCGAGGCGGCAAGCCCCTGCTCGACCACCAGGGAGAGGTAGAGCCGGCTGACGGTGCCGCCGCCCAGGATCTCGGACAGGACCTGGAGGGCGTAGGCCTCGCCCTCCTCGCCGCGGTTGTAGCTGGGCGCCAGGTAGGAGATCGAGAGCGAGGGCTGGCGTACGCGCGGGCTCTGCAAGGTCACGCGGCGCGGCGCCATCTGGGCCGGCTCCTGCGGGCGCGCCCGTTCGGGCACCGCGCGCCGCGGGACGGCGCCATAGTACTTCTCGGCCAGCGGCCGGACCTCCTCCAGCGAGACGTCGCCGGAGATCACCACCACCGCGTTGTTCGGCGCGTACCAGCGCCGGTAGAAGGCCAGGGCGTCCTCGGTGGTGAGCTGCCGCATCTCGTGCTCCCAACCGATGATCGAGATGCCGTAGGGGTGGTTCATGAAGAGCGCGGCCCGGGCCATCTCCGAGAGCTGGGCGCCGGGCTCGTTGTCGACCCGGCTGCGCCGCTCCTCCAGGATCACGTCGCGCTCGGACAGGACCACCTCATCGGTCAGGACCAGGTTGGCCATGCGGTCGGCCTCGTACTCCATCATGAGCGCCAGGCGGTCGCTGGCGATGGTCTGGAAGTAGCCGGTGTAGTCGTAGCTGGTGAAGGCGTTCTCCCGGCCGCCGTTGCGCGCGATCAGGTCGGAGAACTCGCCGGGCCCCGCGGTCTCGGTGCCCTTGAACAGCAGGTGCTCGAGGAAGTGGGCCAGGCCCGACTTGCCCGGCGCCTCGTCCGCGGCGCCGACCTTGTACCAGACCATGTGGTTGACGATCGGCGCCCGCCGGTTTGTGACGACCACGACCTGGAGGCCGTTGTCGAGGGTGAAGCTCTCGGGTTCGAAGACGCGGGCCTGGACGACCCGGCCAGAGGTGAGCAGGAGCGCGGTCAGGCCGGTCAGGACGGCGAGCCGCCGCAGCGAGCGAAAGCGTGTCACGGTTCCTCCGGAAGGGCGGTCCGACCTGCGCCGGCGCAGGCCGCTCACCGCATCGATATAGGCGTGTCTGCGCGGGCGCGCAACAGGCACGCCAGGGTGACGGCCGAAGCTTGTGCGAAGGTTAACGCCGAGCCACGGCGGGCCCGGCCGTCACGCCCTTGGTATCAGTCGAAGACGCCTTCGAGGATGCCCCGCTGACGGCGTTTGATGACCGGGGTCTCGCCGGTGTTGACCGGGCGGTTCAGGGCCCGGTTCTCGCGCAGGCGGTCCGACTCGGCCCGGGCATCGACCACGTTGCCGGTCGGCTCGGGATCACGCCAGAAGATCAGGTTGTCGAGAAAGGTGTTGGAGTCCTCGTTGATCTGCTCGGTCTCGAGCTCGACCATCTGACGGATCTGCGGATCCACCCGATCGGCCCCAGCGCGTTGGGTCAGCGCCCGCTCGCCGGCGCTCTGGGCGCCCTGGGCGCCGTAGACCCGCACCGGCGTTGCGCCGTCCGCGCCGTTCAGTTTGAAGACGCTGCTGCGCGCCCGCTGGGTCGGCGTGCCCTCCTGGGGCCGGACGGCGCCCGGCTCCGGCGGGCGGAGGCGGTAGTCGGGCGGCAGGCTCAAGGGCGCCTGCGAGGCCACCCGGAACTCGTCGGGCGACTGCTTGCCCATCCCCAACTGCTTTTGCACACCACTGCAGGCCGCCAGCCCAAAAACCAAAAAGGCCGCGCCTGCGACGAAGGCCGCGCGTCTCATCAACCGTCCCCTTGCTTCCTTCCTTCCCCCGAGGGTGCAAGTGTATCGCCCTGTTGCTGAAGGAACAAGCCATCGTAAACCAAGGCCAGAACCCCGACGACGATCGCGCTGTCGGCGAGGTTGAAGGCCGGCCAGTGACCGTTCAGCGGCGGAAAGCTGAACAGGAAGCCGTGGAAGTCGAGGAAGTCGACCACCGCCCGCTCGGCCCGGAACAGCCGGTCGACGGTGTTGCCGAGGGCGCCGCCGATGATCAGCCCGATCGCGGTCGCCGGCAGCCAGTGCCGGATCTGCCAGAGCCAGTAGACCAGCCCCAGGGAAATGGCGATCGCCAGGGCGGAGAGCGCCCAGGGCTGCCAGGTCGCGGCGCCCTCGGCGAACATACCGAAGCTGACGCCGCGGTTGTAGACCAGCACGATGTTGAAGAAGCTGGTCACCTCGACGAAGCGGCGCTCGGCCAGGACGAGGTCAAGGATCAGCCACTTGCTGAGCTGATCGAGGACCAGGACCAGGGCGGCCAGCCCGAGGCCCAGCCGCTGCAGCCCGCCCAGGCCCTTGCGGTCCGCCGGCACGGTCATGCCGGCGCCAGCACGTCGGCGCAGCGGCCGCAGAGGGCCGCGGACTCGGCCTGCTTGCCGACCTCGGGCAGGATCCGCCAGCAGCGGGCGCACTTGTCGCCGGCCGCCGGCCCCGGGACCACCCCGACCCCCGGCACCTCCTCCAGGGTGAAGGCCCCGGCCGGCGCCGCGCCGGCGGCGAGCTCGATTCCGGAGGTGATCGAGACTTCGGCCAGGTCGACCCCGTCGAGCGCCCGGCGGAGCGTTTCGTCCGCGATGAAGACCTCGGGGCCGGCCTGGAGGCTCGAGCCGATCCGCTTCTCGGCGCGCTCCAGCTCCAGCGCGCCGGTCACGACCCGGCGGACCTGGCGCACCTTGGCCCACTTCGCGGCCAGGGCCTCGTCGCGCCATTCGGCCGGGACCTCCGGGAAGAGCCGCAGGTGGACGCTGTCCTCGGCCGCCGGGGTCTCGCCGAAGCGGCTCAGCCAGGCCTCCTCGGCGGTGAAGCAGAGGATCGGCGCCAGCCAGGCGGTCAGGCAGGAGAAGACCCGGTCCAGCACGCTGCGGCAGGCACGGCGCCGGATCGAGTCCGGATGGTCGCAGTAGAGCGAGTCCTTGCGGACGTCGAAGTAGAAGGCCGAGAGGTCGACCGCGCAGAAGGCGTTGAGCGCCTGGTAGATGGCGTGGAAGTCGAAGTCCGCGCAGCCCTGGCGCACGATCCGGTCGAGCTCCGCCAGACGGTGCAGGACCCATCGCTCGAGCTCCGGCATCTCGGCCGGCGCCAGGCGCTCCTTCTCGGCGAAGCCGTCCAGGTTGCCGAGCAGGTAGCGCAGGGTGTTGCGCAGGCGGCGGTAGGCGTCGACCTGGGTGCGCAGGATCTCGGGGCCGATCCGCACGTCCTCGGCATAGTCGGAGGCGACGACCCAGAGCCGCAGGATGTCGGCGCCGCTCTTGTCGATGACCTCCTGGGGCGAGGTGATGTTGCCCAGGGACTTGGACATCTTCTTGCCGTCCTCGTCGAGGGCGAAGCCGTGGGTCAGGACCGCGTCGTAGGGCGCCCGGCCGCGGGTGCCGGCCGATTCCAGGAGCGAGGTGTGGAACCAGCCGCGGTGCTGGTCCGAGCCTTCGAGGTAGAGCGAGGCCGGCCACTCCAGGTCGTCGCGGGCCTCGAGCACGAAGGCGTGGGTCGAGCCGGAATCGAACCAGACCTCGACCACGTCGGTGATCTGGTCGTAGTCCGCGGCCGCATGGTCGTTGCCCAGGAAGCGCTGCGGATCGCTGGCGAACCAGGCATCCCCGCCCTCCTCTTCGAAGGCTGCGGCGACCCGGTCGATCACCGCCTGGTCGCGCAGCACCTCGCCGCTCGCCTTGTGGACGAAGAGCGGCAGGGGCGTGCCCCAGAAGCGCTGGCGCGAGACGCACCAGTCCGGGCGCTGCTCGATCATGGCGTAGAGCCGCTGCTTGCCGGCGGCCGGCACGAAGCGGGTGTCCTCGATGCTCTTCAGCGCCTTGGCCCGCAGGTCGTTGGCCTCCATGGAGATGAACCACTGCGGCGTGTTGCGGAAGATCAGCGGCGCCTTGGAGCGCCAGGAATGGGGATAGCTGTGCTTGAGCTTACCTTTGGCGAGCAACGCCCCGGCCCCGGCCAGGGCCGAGATCACCTTGCCGTTGGCATCACCTTCCTTGCCGTCGGCGTCGTAGACGACGGTCCCGGCGAAGAGCGGGACGTGGGGCAGGAAGCGGCCGGCGCCGTCGAGGGTCTGCGGCACCTCCAGGCCCTTGGCGCGGCCCAGCTCGAAGTCGTCGGCGCCGTGGCCGGGCGCGATGTGCACGAAGCCCGTCCCCTGGTCCATGGTGACGAAATCGGCAGGGAAGAGCGGCACGTCGAAGTCGTAGCCTTGCCCGCGGAAGGGATGGGCGGTCAGCGTGCCGGCGAGTTCGGCGCCCTTGACCTCGGCCAGGACGCTGTGCGCCGTGACCTTGGCGTCGGCGAGCACGGTCTCCAGCAGGGCCTTGGCGACGACGATCTTCTCGCCCGGCCGCACGCCGGATTTCTCCTCCGCGGCGCCCAGCTCGACCACGAGGTAGGCCTCCTCCGCGGCGAAGGCGATCGCCCGGTTGCCGGGGATGGTCCAGGGCGTGGTGGTCCAGATCACCACGGCGGCGCCATCGAGCGCCGGGACGCTCGCCTTCGTCACCGGGAAGCGCACCCAGATGGTCGGCGAGACGTGGTCGTGGTACTCGACCTCGGCGTCGGCCAGGGCGGTCTTCTCGACCACCGACCAGAGCACCGGGCGGGCGCCGGCGTAGAGCCCGCCGTTCATCAGGAACTTGCCGAGCTCGCGCACGATCTGCGCCTCGGCGGCATAGCTCATGGTGGTGTAGGGCGTCTCCCAGTCGCCGATCACGCCCAGGCGCTTGAACTCCTCGGTCTGGACGCCGATCCAGTGGGTCGCGAAGTCGCGGCATTCGCGGCGGAACTCGACCGCCGGGACCTCGTCCTTGTCCTTGCCCTCGGCGCGGTAGCGCTCCTCGACCTTCCATTCGATGGGCAGGCCGTGGCAGTCCCAGCCGGGCACGTAGTTGGCGTCCTTGCCCAGCATCTGCTGGGAGCGGTTGATGACGTCCTTCAGCACCTTGTTCATGGCGTGGCCCATGTGAAGGTGCCCGTTGGCGTAGGGCGGCCCGTCGTGGAGGATGAACTTCTCGCGGCCCCTGGCGGCCTCGCGCTGGCGGCGGTAGAGGTCCATCGCCTCCCAGCGCGCCAGGATCTCGGGCTCGCGCTTGGGCAGGCCGGCGCGCATCGGGAAATCCGTGCGCGGCAGGAACACCGTGGATTTGTAGTCTTCGCTCATAACGAAGGTCTCGCGATCTTGTCTTGGTGGCTGACGATCAGGCCGTGTCCGGCTGGGCTTGGGGCGGGCCGTTACCCTGCGGCGCTGGCCGCCGCCGGGTCCCGACCCTCCAGAATTCGCCGGGCCGCGCGGCAGTCCTCGGCGATTTGTGCCTTCAAAGGCTCCAGGCCGTCAAACCTCTTGTCCGCCCGGACGTAGTCGACCAGCTGCACCCGGAGGTGGCGGCCGTAGAGGTCGCCGGGGTCGGCGAAGAAATGGACCTCGAAGGGCGGCCGCTGGCCGGCCGTGACCGGCTCCTCGCCGAAGTAGCCGACCCCCTCGGCGAAGACGGTCTCGGCGCCGGCGTCGACCCCGGCGCGGACCGCATAGATGCCGTGGGCCGGCGAGAGGTAGTCGCCGAGGTCGATGTTAGCGGTCGGGAAGCCGAGGGTCCGGCCCCGGCCGCGGCCGCGGTCGACCCGGCCCTCGATCTCCCAGGAGCGGCCGAGCAGGGCCGCCGCCTTGGCCGGGGCGGCGTCCTGGAGGTAGGTCCGGATCCGGCTGGAGGCGTAGACCTCGCCGCCGGGCGCCGCGACCGGGGCCACGGCGGTGGTGCCGAAGCCGCGCTCGGCGCCCAGGGCGTCCAGCAGCGCGACGTCGCCGCCGCGCTTGTGCCCGAAGTGGAAGTCCCAGCCGGTCACCACGTGGCGGGCGCCGAGGTCGCGCAGCAGGACCTCGTCGACGAAGGCCTCGGCCGAACGCTTGGAGAAGTCGAGGTCGAAGTGCAGCACGATCATGTTGTCGACCCCGACCGCCTCCAGCGCGCGGGCCTTGATCCGCAGGGGGGTCAGGCGAAAGGGCGGCAGGCCGGGCTGAAAGACCTGGCGGGGGTGCGGCTCGAAGGTCAGGACGTTGAGCGCGGCGCCGAGGCCGTCCGCCCGGTCGCGCGCAGCCGCGATCACCGCCTGGTGGCCCAGGTGAACGCCGTCGAAGTTGCCGACCGCGATCACCGCGCCGCGCGCCTCCGACGGCAAACCCTCGCTATGCCTGTAGATCGCCATGAACGTCCCGCGAACTGCCCGCTCCCGTCGCAGCCGAGCTGCCTCAAGCGGGCGACACCTTATCGCGGCGGGCGGCGGCTGGGTAGGCCCCTGCCGCCGAGGCCCGGGCCGGGCCTGCGCCGCCTCGCCGAAGGCCCGGGCGGCCCCGGCGCCCTACGCGACCCGGTCGACGGCCGCGCGCTTGGACACCAGGAGCTGCGCCTGGCCGTCGATCACGACCTTGTCGCCCACCGTGCACACGGTCTCGAGGTCGATCTTGCCCTTCTCCGGGTCGATGGCGGTGATGGTCGCCTTGGCGGTCACCGTGTCGCCGATCCGCACCGGCGCCCGGAACTTCAGGTTCTGGCTCAGGTAGATGCAGCCGGGGCCGGGCAGCCGGGTACCCAGGACGGCGGAGATGAAGCTGGCCGAAAGCAGGCCGTGGGCGATTCGTTCCCTGAAGCGGGTCTGCCGGGCGAAGTCGTCTTCGAGGTGAACCGGATTGGTGTCCCCGGAGACGTTCGCGAAGCCGATGATGTCCTGGTCGCTGACCTGCTTGGTGAAGCTCTCGCTCATGCCCACGGAGAGCTCCTCCAGGAAGTAGCCGTGCCCCTCGTGCATCCTGCAGTCCCCCTCTTTCCGCCATGTTCTTGTTGTGCGCTGCAGCAATTATACCGCAATGCAAGATAACCAAACCTTTACGACGGGGCAAGCGGCCTAAGCTGCGACGGTTTAAGGCTTTCTTCGCATTGCGATGAGACCTTGGCGGTTTCCGCCGCTGCCGCCCGGGGTCCGTGCCGGGAAACCGGCCCTGGAAATCCGGTCCTCAAGGCTCAGGAAACCCGCGATGCCGCGCCGCCTGGCACAGCACCTTCTCGCCGCCGCCCTCGGACTCGTGCTTCTGTCCGGCTGCGCGGCGGGCCCGAAGCTGAACGAGATCTACGCCGAGCCGCCGGGCCCCGAGCCCGGCCAGGCGCGGATCTACTTCTACCGGCCGCTCGACGCCTTCCTGATCGCCCGCGACACCGAGTTCGTGATCAACGACCAGCGCATCGGCCTGGCGGTCTCCGGCGCGGTCTTCTTCCGCGATGCCCTGCCGGGGCGCTACCGCATCCATACCGTGGACGACGAGGCCAGCATCATCTACCTGAGCCTGGAGGCCGGCGACGTCGCCTATGTCCGCGCCCAGAGCCAGCTCGGCAGCATCGGCTTCGGGGTCGGCGCCGTGCTGGTCACGCCGGACCTCGGCCGTTCGGAATCCGCCGGCCTGGTGCTGACCGACGGCCGGCCGCCGGCCGGGCCGCAGGGCGCGCCGCAGATCGTGCTGCGGCCGGCCGAGCGGCACTGCTGCGACCCGCGCTGAGCGCCGCCGGGCGGAGGCCATCGCCGAGCCGCCGCCTTTGAGCTATGCTGCCCTCCCCACGGACCCGAAGGCCCTGCGCCGAGGATCCGGAACGGGAGGGACGCGACGGTGAGCTCTCAGGATCGCCGACAGAAGGAAATCCTCGCCCTGGCCGGGCGCCAGGGCTTCGTGTCGATCGAGGCCCTGGCCCAGCTCTTCGGTGTGACCCCGCAGACCATCCGGCGCGACATCAACCAGCTCTGCGAGAAGGCCCAGCTGCAGCGCTACCACGGCGGGGCCGGCCTGCCCTCCTCGGTCGCCAACCTCTCCTATTCGACCCGCCAGGTGCTCTGCCTGCCCGAGAAGCAGCGCATCGCCCGGGCGGTCGCGGCCGAGATCCCGGACCAGGCCTCGCTGTTCATCAACATCGGCACCACCACCGAGGAGGTCGCCCGGGCCCTGCTCGACCACCAGGGCCTACGGGTCATCACCAACAACCTGAACGTCGCCGGCCTGATGAGCGGCAACCCAGACTTCGAGGTGATCGTCGCCGGCGGGGTGGTGCGCAGCCGGGATCGGGGCATCGTCGGCGAGGCGACCATCGAGCTGGTCCGCCAGTTCCGGGTCGACTTCGGGATCATCGGGATCAGCGGCATCGACGCCGACGGCAGCCTACTGGACTACGACTACCGCGAGGTGCAGGTCGCCAAGACCATCATCGAGCAGTCGCGCGCCGTCTTCCTGGCCGCCGACCACAGCAAGTTCGGCCGCCAGCCCATGGTCCGCCTGGGGCACCTGGAAGACGTCGACGCCCTCTTCACCGACCGCCCGCCGCCGGCGGCCATGCTGCCGGTGCTCAAGGCCGCCAAGGTCGCGGTCCACGTCGCCCGCGACGAGGCCCGGGCGGCGGAGTAGGCGAAGATCGACGATCGCCTGTCGGCCCCTCCAGCTCTTCCCCCAAACCGCGGGCCTTCTGGACCCCTCTTTTCTTCGCCCGAGTCCCGGCGCGTCGCAGGCCTTGATTTCAGTTCGGCGCTGAAGGGTTCATTTCGACCTTGAGCCGGAGACTTGCATCACCCGGATCCCCCGAAACCGTCAATCGGATCCCGGTCCACTCACCGTCGGGCAAGTTGAGGGGCGGAACGCTCGCTTCGTCGATCTTGCGCTTGTCGTCCAGGGGGTAGAGGTCTTGTGCGTCGCCGGAATTGCCTTGGTTGAAGATCTGCGCGAGATCGCGTTTCCCGTCGGCCTGAATCAGCTCGATCGCGAGGTTCTGCTCGTCGTTCACGTTGTCGATGTCCTCATCAACGACGTAGACGGCGAGGCCCTCATCGGGAAGAAAGGCTTCCTGATCCGACCGCCTCCGGTACTCGCAGAGAACGTACTGTCCCTCTTTCATCACCTCCGGATTGAATAGAACAGCAACACCGCCGCCTTCGTTGGCGGGCGTGAGCTCGACGCTGTCCCTGGATTCCTGAATGAGCTCGACGTCCACCCAATCGTGGAACATCCGCAGCATGCCGTTGGGATAGGTCGGGCGAAGACCGCTGTTCCCCCAGGAACCGCTCGCCATCAGGCAATAGTGGCCGAGGCCGTTGCTCTTAAACAGCTCGCTGCTGCCGGTGTCGTAGAAGTCCGCCCAACGCGCTGCGAGATGCCCCCATTCGTGGGCACAGACACCGACCTTGCAGTCCTCAGGCACCGTCAGGAAGGTGTTGACGCGCACCCCATCCGCGACGTCGACGGGAGCCGGCAGGACCCATTTCAAGCTCCAGAGATCGCCCGTGTCCCCGGTTTCCTCTGCGCCGCGACCGGCATGCACGATGAACAGCGCGGTCACGATGCCCTCGCCCAGCGCATCGTAGTCCGAAAAATCGACACCAGCGTCGAGAGCGGCCATGACGGCGTGATGAGCGAGCGTTCGCGCGTTCGGCTGGGTTCCGCTGGTCCCCGAGTTCTGCCCGGCGTAGAAGCTCATATCTTGCGGCATGCGAAACCAACCGTGCACCTCCCCATCGATGTCGACCTTCGATCGGCTGATCTCGCGGTAGTAGCTGCGCATGCTGCCTGTCGGGAAGGACTCGCCGAAGAGCAGGTTCCGGAAATGCGCAGGTGTCTTTGACGGATGGTGAGGCCGATCGTCGAAGTCCACCAAGAGCACCAGTGTTCGGATCAGGCCCTCGAGCTTCTTGGGCGGACGCTCGATCAACTGAGGCTGCAGCCGCGCGCCCGACTCGATTGTCCCATCGTCGAGCCCCACCAGGTTCTCGCCGCGACGGGTCGAGCGCCAGACCGCGAAGAACTGCGCGAAGGTGAAACCGGCGGGAAGCCTGCCCTCCGCGACCAGGACGCTATAGCGCGACAAGAGGTCCGCCATGAGACCGGGTGACGGAGGCACCAGGCAACGCGAGCGGCGACAGCAATGCGGGCCCGGCAAGGCGGGCAGGCGCAGGAGAGTCATGGATCAGCCTCCTCTTCGATCTGCGGGCGGCGCCGTTCTGGGCGCAGGTTCTTGCGCTTCCGCGCCGCCGTCGGCGCGCCTCAGCAGGGATCAGCCCATTCGAGGAACTCGCCCTCGCCGGTGCCGTCGCCCGTCTCCGGCCGGTGGAACCTCACGACCTCGCCGGACGAGACTTTGCCGTATTCCTCCCTCTGGATCTCCATCCCGTCGCGATAGAGGCGCACCTCGTCGCCGCGGTTCGACAACTGAACCTGGGAGCCCGCCGGAATCCGGAAGCGATGGGTCGCACCCCCGGACAAGGAACCGGACAGCGTTTCCCTGGCGCCCTGCTTGTCGCCGACCGCATAGCGGCCCAGTGCCACGGCTTCGCCGCTGGCATTCGACACCTCGATCCACTCGTTTCCGAAGTCCGAGCCCGTGGGATTCGGCAGGGCCGCGCTGAGATAGATGAAGTCCGTCTCGGGCCCGGTGGCGTGATCCGGCGCCGGCGCCTCGAAAGACACGGCGCCGTCGGTCGCCTCGCCGACGGCCGCGCTGATCCACCCGAGATAGGGCACAACGCGGGTGTAGATCCCGCCATCTCCGCAGCGTTTCTCGGAGGAAAAAGACGCCCGAGAGGTCAGGGCCGCCAGGCTCATCGCGTCACCCTGATACACGTAGGCCGGCCCGCCGCTGTCGCCGTTGCAGCTGTCGATGCCCAGCTCCTTGCGCCCGGCGTGCATCTCGAAGGTATTGTCGAATCCGTGCAGCGCCTCGCTCAGCGCGACAGCCTCCTCCTCCTGATCGTGCAGCACGGTTCGGCCGAGGTTCGCGCGACGCTTGGTGCCGAAGCCGATGTTCATCGAAGGATGGTTGAACCCGAAGCCGACCAGCTCGACGTTCGCGGATTGATCCACGTCGGCCTGCGACGCAATTGACGCGGGCTCGACGCCCGAATCCGTCGCGAGAACGAGCACGGCAATATCGTGCGAGGGCACGAGATCCGGGTCGTAGTCCGGGTGGACCAGCACGTGCTCGACCTCCACCACCTCGCCATGCTGGCCGGCGAGGTGCACGGAGCGTCCGCCGAGAAAGACCTGCGAGATCCCCGGCGCGCAGTGCGCCGCGGTCAGAACAATGCGCGGATGAATCAGCACCCCGGAACAAAACCACCGATCTTCGTCACCGATGCAGGCGCAATCCGGATATGTGCCCGGAGCGACGGTCTCGCCGCCGACGATCCTTTCGAGGTTCCGCAGCGCGAGCGACGCAGAGGCTCTTCGCTCGCCGTCGTCCGAACCCTTGTCCCGCGCAAGTAGCTCGTCCACGACGTCGCGCAAGGCATCGACCTCGCGCGACAGAAACTCGACGCGCTCGTCAACGACGCCGGATCGATCTTCACAGCTCGGACAGTGCCGAACGGCCTCCGGACCCGACGCGACCTCCGTGGGCGCGGACGGAGGACCGGAGCGAAGCGCTCGAACGCCCAGGCTGCGTCTGCGATGGCCGTGAAACTCGATGTCCTCAGGCTTCGAAACCTTCACGGGCCTCATGCGCCCCCGGCTCCGGAAGCGCGCCTGCCGCCATTCGAACTCGTCGAGCAAGGCGAGCTGGCCGAACTCGAGCCCTGCATAGCGGCCAATCTCGCGAATGCCCACCTGGTAGAGGGTCAGGTCCAGGGTCGCCGCACCGTTCCAGTCGTGCCAAAGCTCGTTCTGCTTCATGACGAAACCGATGGCGGCCAGATCCTCGCCCTCGGCGGCGGGGTCGCGGAGAACAACCACCTTCCAGAAGGCGGAGGGAACACGGAACCCTCGATGAGTCTGGTCATTGCGCGTGTAGATCGGACCGGTGAACACGCAGAGCCGGGATCCGGTGGAACCCGACTGGCCCAGGACCCAGTCCTCGAGATGGACCCATTCGTCCTGGTTGAAGCGCTCGTGCTGGAGGGCGGCGTTCGTGTAGTAGAAGGTCGCGTCGCTGGCGGCGCGCGCTTCCGCCTCGGAATCCCCGAAGGCGACGGCGGCGCGTCGGACAAGGTGCCCGCGGTCCCATACATTGCCCGTATAGGCGCCGGGCGGAGTCTGGATGCCCGTTGCCCGCGGATCGAGATCCCAGTCCGTGCGCGGGACCGAGAAACGTCGAGACGCGTCGATGTTGTGCGCGGAGAAGAGCGCACTCCGGCGATCCGCGTGCATCACGATCGACGCGTAGATGTAGTCGAGCGGAGCGCCCGTCTGGAAAAGCCGTCCCGTGCACACGGGTGTCGGCAGGGGTACCTCGAAGCCGCCGCCTAGGAATGCCGGGTCGTAGGGAACCACGTAGGGAAGTCTCGCCATGTGCCGCCACCTCTGTTGGAGCCCAACCGAGAAGGACTCGGAACGGCTGAACTTTGCCGCTCCGGCCATCACTCTTGTGAGGACTTCGTGTCGCTCTTTGTCTGGGTTCTGCCCGCGCCGATCATCTCACCGTGAGCGGCCACTGTTCCTCGGCGGCGAATTCAATTGCGCCCGATCGAAGAAACTCAGGACCCCTGGGTCACATGCCCGCTTGGGTCGTTTTCGGCGAAGAACAACAATAACACGCGCCCGGAGAATCACAAGGCCAAGCTGGCCGTTCCAACTCAATTAAGTCTGGCGCAAATTCGAATGTCGCGCACGGAACGACGCAATTTAGTCGCAGCGACTCCTTGCAAAGATCACGCGTTAGACCCGAGTCTGCGCACGCTTCCGTCGAGAATCAGATGACGGGCGATGCCAAGAGCCTCGCCGGGATCCACCCGCAGACCGACGAAAGTCCCGCAGGCCCACTGGGTCTCTGAGCTACGCCGGGCTCCGGTGCGGCCTGTCGGGCGGCGCTTTATGGGGGCCTGCGAGGTATTGCCACGAGAAGTCCGGTCGGAAACCAAGCGTGAAGCGATCCGTTGTAGGGCTCAAATGATTTCGACGATGCTCGGCTGTTCTCACCGCTCACCTGAAGTATCAATCCGCGCGGCCTCACAAATGAACCGGCGTCGGTCGCGTGACATTACGCCGGCAACATCGCTCAAGGAATGTAAATTATCCGTCCGATGCCCGGCACATCTATAAACCGGATCAAGAGCCCAAATGTCGCGGCGCTGGGATCAAAAGACTTTGGGGCTCTTCTTCCCCAGACTATTCTCGCCCCTTTCGGTGATCACGTATCGGCACTTGGAGACAGTGTCAGATCTCCTGGGAGGCCGAAGACAGGCCGGGCGCCTCCGACACTGCACCCCGACTCTCCGGCGGAGCATCGAGACCTGTAGCTCGCCAAGTGATTTTCGATTTCCAACATCTGGAAGCCAAGAATTTTCGGTTGCGAAATTCGCCGTGGGGCGTAAAACGTTAACGAACGAAGCGGGCGCACGGCAAGACGCCCGATCCACGGGGAGCAGGGCTTGGCTCGCGACGAGGCCTTCGACCTTCTGGTCATCGGCGGCGGAATCAACGGTGTCGGCATCGCGCGCGACGCCGCCGGCCGCGGCTTCAAGGTGTTGCTCTGCGAGCAGGGCGACCTGGGCCACGCGACCTCCTCGGCCAGTTCCAAGCTGATCCACGGCGGCCTGCGCTACCTGGAGCAATACGCCTTCCGCCTGGTCCGCGAGGCCCTGATCGAGCGCGAGGTGCTGCTGGCCGCGGCGCCGCACATCATCTGGCCGCTGCGCTTCGTGCTGCCCCACGTCAAGGAGCTGCGCCCGGCCTGGATGCTGCGCGCCGGGCTGTTCCTCTACGATCACCTGGGCGGCCGCAAGCGCCTCGAGGCCTCCAAGGCCTTGAACCTGCGGCGCGATCCCGCCGGCGCGCCCCTGGTCGAGGGCATCACCAGGGGCTTCAGCTACGCCGACTGCTGGGTCGAGGACTCCCGCCTGGTCGTGCTCAACGCCCTGGACGCCGCCGAGCGCGGCGCCGAAGTGCTGACCCGGACCCGTTGCCGCTCGGCCCGGCGCGAGGGCGGCGCCTGGAGCGCGACCCTGGAGGCCGAAGGCGGCGGCGAGCGCCAGGTCCGCGCCCGCGCCCTGGTCAACGCCGCCGGGCCCTGGGTGATGGAGGTCCTGGGCGAGGTCGCCGGCGCCAACCGGCGCAGCACCCTGCGCCTGATCAAGGGCAGCCACATCGTGGTGCCCCGGCTCTACGAGGGCGAGCAGGCCTACATCCTGCAGGCCGCCGACCAGCGCGTGGTCTTCGTGATCCCCTACGAGGGCGCCTTCAGCCTGATCGGCACCACCGACGTCGATTTCGACGACGATCCGGAGCGGGCGGCGATCACGGCGGGGGAAACGGCGTACCTCTGTACCACGGTCGGCCGCTACTTCGAACGGGCGCCGCGGCCCGAGGACGTGGTCTGGAGCTACGCCGGCGTCCGGCCGCTCTACGACGACGACAGCGGGACCGCCTCGACCGTGACCCGGGACTATGTCTTCGACCTCGACGCGCCGGCGGACACCCCGCCGCTGCTGTCCATCTTCGGCGGCAAGATCACCACCTACCGCAAGCTGGCGGAGCACGCCCTGGCCCGGCTGACGCCCTTGCTGGGCAGCGCGGCGCAGCCCTGGACCGCGGCCGCGGCGCTGCCCGGCGGCGACATGCCGGACGCCGACTTCGAGGCTTTCCTGGGCGGGCTCACAGCCGCCCGGCCCTGGCTGCCGGCGCCCCTGGCGCGGCGCTTGGTGCGGGCCTACGGCACCCGGGTCGAGGAAATCCTGGCCGATGCCCAGGGGCTGGCCGGCCTGGGCGCCGACCTGGGCGGCGGCCTGACCGAGGCCGAGGCCGACTACCTGCTGCGCCGGGAATGGGCGCGCTCGGCCGAGGACATTCTCTGGCGCCGCTCCAAGCTGGGGCTGCACGCCCCGGACGGGACCGCCAAGCGGGTCGAGGCCTGGCTGAGCGGGCAGCGTCCCGGAAAGGCGGCGGCGCGATGAGCCTGGTCTTCGAGGGGGTCAGCCGCAAGGTCGGGGCCGAGACCCACATCTACCCCATGGACCTGGCCCTGGAGCCGGGCTCGCTGAACGTCATCCTCGGCCCGACCCTGGCCGGCAAGACCTCGATCCTGCGGCTGATGGCCGGCCTGGACAAGCCGACCGGCGGCCGGGTCCTGATCGACGGCGCGGACTCCCGTAGCATCCCGCTGCGCCGGCGCCAGGTCGCCATGGTCTACCAGCAGTTCATCAACTACCCCTCCTTCACGGTCTTCGACAACATCGCCTCGCCCCTGCGCCGCGCCGGCTTCGACCGGGCCGAGATCGACCGCCGGGTCGGCGAGATCGCCGAGGTCCTGAAGCTGACGCCGCTGCTGCAACGCCTGCCGGCCGAGCTCTCCGGCGGCCAGCAGCAGCGCACCGCCCTGGCCCGGGCCCTGGCCAAGGAGGCCGAGCTGCTGCTGCTGGACGAGCCGCTGGTCAACCTGGACTACAAGCTGCGCGAGGAGCTGCGCGAGGAGCTGCGGGCGATCTTCCGCCGGCGCAGCGCGATCGTAGTCTACGCCACGACCGAGCCGGCCGAGGCCCTGATGATCGGCGGCCAGGGCAGCGTGCTGGTCCTGGACCAGGGCCGCCTGCTGCAGTCCGGGCCGACTCTGGCCGCCTACCACGAGCCGGCTTCCTTGCGGGTCGGCGAGGTCTTCTCGGATCCGCCGATGAACCTGATCGCCGGCGAGGTCGCGGACGGCCGGGCACGGCTCGGCACCGATCTGGAGCTGCCGCTGACCGGGCAGCTGGACCGCCTCAGCCCCGGCGACTACACCTTCGGGGTGCGGGCCAACCACCTCTTCGTGGCGCGCCAGTCGGAGGACGACGTCGCGATCGAGGCGGTGGTCGAGCTGGCCGAGATCAGCGGCTCGGAGACCTTCATCCACGCGGCGCACAGCGGCACCGCCTGGGTCGCCCAGGAGGAAGGGGTGCACAGCCTCGGCCTGGGCGAGGCGATCCAGGTCTTCGTCAACCCGCGCCACCTCTTCGCCTTCGACGGCGCGGGCCGGCTGATGGCGGCGCCGGCCTGGTCGGCGGCGCCCATGGCGGCACAGTAGGGGGCGGCGCATGGCCAGGATCGTCCTCAAGGACATCGCCCACAGCTACATGGCTAGCCCCCAGGCCGATGCGGACTGGGCGCTGAAGCCGCTGAAGCACGTCTGGGAGGACGGCGGCGCCTACGCCCTGCTAGGCCCATCGGGCTGCGGCAAGACGACCCTCCTGAACATCATCTCCGGCCTGGTGACGCCGAGCCGCGGGCAGGTCCTCTTCGGCGAGGACGACGTCACCGCGCTGCCGACGGCGCAGCGCAACATCGCCCAGGTCTTCCAGTTCCCGGTGATCTACGACACCATGACGGTCTACCAGAACCTCGCCTTCCCCTTGCGCAACCGCAAGGTCCCGGAAAGCCAGATCCGCGACCGGGTCGAGGACGTCGCCGAGATGCTGGAGCTGACCGGCCAGCTGAACCAGAGGGCCCGGCGCCTGACCGCCGACGCCAAGCAGAAGATCTCCCTGGGCCGCGGCCTGGTCCGGGCCGACGTCGCGGCGATCCTCTTCGACGAGCCGCTGACCGTGATCGACCCGCACCTGAAGTGGCAGCTCAGGCGCAAGCTGAAGGAAATCCACGAGCGCTCGGGCCTGACCCTGATCTACGTGACCCACGACCAGAACGAGGCCCTGACCTTCGCCGACAAGGTCGCGGTGATGAACGACGGCCGGGTGCTGCAGATGGGCACGCCCCAGGAGCTCTTCGAGGCGCCGCAGCACACCTTCGTCGGCTTCTTCATCGGCAGCCCGGGCATGAACTTCCTGCCCTGCGGCTTCGAGGCCGGCGCGGCGACGATCGAGGGCGCGCGCCTGCCGCTGAAGGCCGAGCTGGCCGCGAAGGCCGCAGCCGCGGCGGGCGCGTTGAAGCTGGGCATCCGGCCGGAGTTCCTGAGCCTGGCCAGGGAAAACGGCGAGTCGCGCCTGGAGGTCGCAGTGCGCGCGGTCGAGGACCTGGGCAACTTCAAGATCGTCTCGACCGAGCTGCGCGGCCGGATGGTCAAGGTCAAGGTGCCGGAAGACCAGGAGGTGCCGGGCGAAACCGCCTACCTGGATTTCCCGCGCGACTTCACCCGGCTCTACGCCGACGACCAGCTGATCGGCTGAGGAGGGGGACCGCGATGGAGAAGTGGGAAGACAACCGCGCCTGGTTCATGGTCCTGCCGGTCTTCGTGATCGTCGCCTTCTCGGCGATCATCCCGCTGATGACCGTAGTCAACTACTCGGTCCAGGACATCTTCGGCCCGGGCGAGGCCTACTTCGTCGGCACCGAATGGTTCGCCGAGATGCTGTCGAACCGCCGCCTGCACGACGCGCTCTGGCGCCAGTTCATGTTCTCCGGCCTGGTCCTGCTGATCGAGATCCCGCTGGGGGTGCTGATCGCCCTGGCGATGCCGGCCCAGGGCTGGCGGGCCTCGCTCTGCCTGGTGCTGCTGGCGCTGCCGCTGCTGATTCCCTGGAACGTGATCGGCACGATCTGGATCATCTTCACCCGCCCCGACATCGGCCTGATGGGGGTCTCGCTGAACGGCCTGGGCCTGGACTTCGACCACACCGCCGCCCCGCTGGACGCCTGGGTCACCGTCATGCTGATGGAGGTCTGGCACTGGACGCCGCTGGTCGCGCTCTTGGCCTACGCCGGCCTGCGGGCGATCCCCGACGCCTACTACCAGGCGGCGCGGATCGACGGCGCCTCGGCCTGGGCGGTCTTCCGCTTTATCCAGCTGCCCAAGATGCGCGGCGTGCTGACCATCGCGGTGCTGCTCCGGTTCATGGATTCCTTCCTGATCTACGCCGAGCCCTTCGTGCTGACCGGCGGCGGGCCCGGCAACGCGACGACCTTCCTGTCGATCTACCTGGTCAAGCTGGCGACCGCCATGGACCTGGGGCCGGCGGCCGCCTTCTCGATCATCTACTTCCTGATCGTCCTGCTGTTCTGCTGGCTGTTCTACCAGGCGCTGCAGAACGTCGGCACGGGAGACAAGGCATGAGGACCCGACCATGAGGATTCGCAAGGGCCTGGTCGGATTGATCATCTACTTCGGCTTCCTGCTTTTGCCGATCTACTGGATGCTCAACATGTCGCTGCAGACCAATGCCGACATCCTGGCCGAATTCTCGCTCTTTCCCCGGAACCTGACGCTGCAGAACTATCTCAAGATCTTCGAGGACCCCTCCTGGTACTGGGGCTACCTCAACTCGATCATCTACGTCTCGATCAACACGGCGATCTCGCTGACCGTCGCCCTGCCCGCGGCCTACGCCTTCTCGCGCTATCGCTTCATCGGCGACAAGCACATGTTCTTCTGGCTGCTGACCAACCGCATGGCGCCGCCGGCGGTCTTCCTGCTGCCCTTCCTGCAGCTCTATTCGACCTTCGGGCTGATCGACACCCACATCGCGGTGGCGATCTCGCACTGCCTGTTCAACGTGCCGCTGGCGGTCTGGATCCTGGAGGGCTTCATGTCCGGGGTGCCGCGCGAGATCGACGAGACCGCCTACCTGGACGGCTATTCCTTCCCGCGCTTCTTCGCCACGGTGTTCATCCCCCTGATCCGCGCGGGGATCGGAGTGACCGCCTTCTTCTGCTTCATGTTCTCCTGGGTCGAGCTGCTTCTGGCGCGGACCCTGACCACGACCGACGCCAAGCCGATCGCCGCGACCATGACCCGGACGGTCAGCGCCACCGGCCTCGACTGGGGACTGCTGGCCGCGGCCGGGATCCTGACCATTGTGCCGGGCGCCCTGGTGATCTGGTTCGTGCGCAACTACATGGCCAAGGGCTTCGCCCTTGGTCGGGTTTGATGGAGCAAGGCGTGAGGGGCTTGCCATGAACCTCGACTGGATGGCCTGGACCCTGCCGACCGCGGTCTTCTTCTCGACCATCGTGGTGATCCTGATCGGCATGACCATCTGGCAATTGGTCCAGCCGACCGTGGAGCGGCGCGGGCTCCTGCCGATCCGGACCACCCGCGGCGACCGGCTGTTCATTGCGCTCCTGACCGCGGCCTACATCCACCTCGGGTTCATCGGCCTGACCGACTTGAGCCTGTGGATCGCGCTCGGCGTTTCGATCGTATGTGGCCTGGCGATCCTGCGATATGCTTGATGGCGAAAAGATGCCGCGTACCCGAAGACCCGCAGCTTCCTCCGGCGGCGACTCGACGCCCTCGGCGTGGGTGCGGAGAAACTCCAAAGGCACAGACAGCAAAGAATGGGAGGTAACGCAGATGAAGACCCCAGGAAAACCGGCCTTCGGCCGCTTCGCGACCGCCGGGGCGGCCGCGGCGCTCGCCCTCGCCGGGTGGACGGCAAGCGCTTCGGCCGACATGGCGGCCGCCGAGAAGTGGATCGACGACGAGTTCCAGCCCTCGACCCTGTCGAAGGAGGAACAGCTCAAGGAGATGGAGTGGTTCATCAAGGCGGCCGAGCCCTTCAAGGGCATGGAGATCAAGGTCGTCTCGGAGACCATCCCGACCCACGAGTATGAATCCAAGACCCTGACCCAGGCCTTCGAGGAGATCACCGGCATCAAGGTGACCCACGACCTGATCCAGGAAGGCGACGTCATCGAGAAGCTGCAGTCGCAGATGCAGTCGGGCGAGAACCTCTACGACGCCTACGTCAACGACTCCGACCTGATCGGCACCCACTTCCGCTACGGCCAGGTGCAGAACCTGACCGACTGGATGGCCGGCGAGGGCAAGGACGTCACCCTGCCGACCCTCGACGTCGACGACTTCATCGGCAAGTCCTTCACCACCGGCCCGGACGGCAAGCTCTACCAGCTGCCCGACCAGCAGTTCGCCAACCTCTACTGGTTCCGCTACGACTGGTTCCAGCGCGCCGACTTCAAGGAGCAGTTCAAGGAGCTCTACGGCTACGAGCTGGGCGTGCCGGTCAACTGGTCGGCCTACGAGGACATCGCCGAGTTCTTCTCGGAGCACGTCCGCGAGATCGACGGCAAGGCGGTCTACGGCCACATGGACTACGGCAAGAAGGCGCCGGACCTGGGCTGGCGCTTCACCGACGCCTGGCTGTCCATGGCCGGTGCCGGCGACGTGGGCCTGCCCAACGGCAAGCCGGTCGACGAGTGGGGCATCCGGGTCGACGGCTGCCGCCCGGTCGGCGCCAGCGTCAGCCGCGGCGGCGCGGCCAACGGCCCGGCCGCCAAGTACGCCCTGCGCAAGTACATGGACTGGCTGCGCAAGTTCGCCCCTCCGGGCGCTCTGGGCATGGACTTCTACCAGTCGCTGCCGAGCCTGGCGAAGGGCAACGTGGCCCAGCAGATCTTCTGGTACACGGCCTTCACCGCCTCGATGGTCGAGAGCCAGGAGCAGGGCAACAACACGGTCGACGCCGAGGGCACGCCGCTTTGGCGCATGGCGCCCTCGCCCCACGGCCCCTACTGGGAGGAAGGCCAGAAGCTGGGCTATCAGGACGCCGGGTCCTGGACCCTGCTGAACTCGACCCCGGTCGACCGGCGCAAGGCGGCCTGGCTCTTCGCCCAGTTCACGGTCTCCAAGACCGTGTCCCTGAAGAAGTCGCACGTCGGCCTGACGATCATCCGCGACAGCGACATCAACCATAAGTCCTTCACCGAGCGGGCGCCCAAGCTGGGCGGCCTGGTCGAGTTCTACCGCAGCCCGGCCCGCGTCGCCTGGACGCCCAGCGGCACCAACGTGCCGGACTACCCGAAGCTGGCCCAGCTCTGGTGGCAGAACATCGGCGAGGCGGTCGCCGGCGAGGTGACCCCGGACACGGCCATGGACAACCTGGCCCGCGAGCAGGACAAGGTCCTGGCCCGTCTCGAGCGCTCCGGCGTCCAGGGCGACTGCGGTCCCAAGCTCAACAAGGAAGAGGACGAGGCGAACTGGCTCAACAAGGCCGGCTCGCCCAAGGCGAAGCTCGCCAACGAGAAGCCCCAGGGCGAGACCGTCGACTACGACAAGCTGATCCAGGCCTGGCGCGAGGGCCGCGTCAAGTAGGGCCTCGGGTCTCTACGGCCGAAGGAACGGCGACGGGCGGGGAGAGGATCCCCGCCCGTTTTCCTTGCGGCGGACTGCAGCCTGTTATGAGCTAGGTCTCGATTTGGTGAGCCGCGGTCTCACCCCCTCCCAACCCTCCCCCATCGAGGGGGAGGGCTTGTCCTGGCGCCGCCTGCAAATCCCCCTCCCCCTCGATGGGGGAGGGTCGGGGTGGGGGTGACTCTCGGAGCTGTGGAGGTGAGCGCTAGCCGACCGGGCCGACCAGGCGGGACTGGGCGCCGCCGCTGCGCTGTGGCGCGAGCAGGGCCCAGACACCGAGCGGGCGCCGGCGGCCGCGGATGGTCCGCATCGGCAGCTCGTGGAAGCCCCGGACCACGGCCTCGCCGCCCATCGCCCGGGCGCTCTCGATCACGGCGTCGGAGGCGATGATCTTGGCGTTCTCGTTGCGGGTCAGGCTTTCCAGGCGGCTGGCGATGTTGACCGTGTCCCCGGTCACGGTCACCTGGGACTGGCGGTTGCCGCCCAGCACGCCCAGGGTCACCGGGCCGAAATGCAGCCCGGCCCGGACGTCGAGCATGGGCAGGCGCTGGCGATCCAGCTCGTCGTTCAGAGTCTCGACCTCGGCGATCAGCTGGCGCACCGCCCTGAGCGCGTTGACCGCGGCCGCCGGATCGCTGTTCGGAACCCCGAAGACCGCCATCGCGCCGTCGCCGACGAACTTGTCGATGGTCCCCGAGTTGGACAGCACCGCGCGCTCCACCGCACGGTGGAAGCGGCGCAGGAGTGTCATGGTCTCGCCGGGCGAGAGGTTCTCGCTGAGCGAGGTGAAGCCCTTGAGATCGGCGAAGACCACGGTGGCGTGGTGGCCCTGGCCCTCCGGGTTGGTCCGCACCTCCTGCGACAGCTGGCTGGTCGCGAGCGGCGAGACGAAGCGCGCCATCTCGGCGCGCTCGCCTTCGGCGACGCGGCGGTCCTGATGGGCGCCGAGGTGGCTGCCGACCGTCAGGATGCCGAGCGAAAGCACGATCGCGATCAGGGGAAAGGTCATGTTGAGCCACAGACCGGCGGCGGTGAAGGCGAAAAGGTTGCCGACCACGCAGAGCGCGACCAGCCCCAGCGAAACCCCGACCCCGACCAGCGGTGCACGGATCGGCAGCAGGATCAGGCTGGCCAGCCCACAGGCGAAGATCACCAGAAGGTCGAGGGCGAAGGTCCAGTCGCCGCGGCGCAGGACCCGGTCGTGGAGCATGTTGTCGACCAGGGTGGCGAAATGCTCGACGCCGGGCAGCCGCTGGCTGAAGGGCGTCGAGAAGGCGTCACCGACCCCGAGCGCGGTCGCGCCGACCATGACGATCCGCCCGTTGAAGGTGCCCGGCGGCAGGCGTCCCTCGAGGACGTCGGTCAGGACGTAGTGCTTGAACTTGCCCTCGGGCCCGTAATAGTTGACCGGCAGGCGCAGGTCGGCATCGGTCGGCACGAAAAGCTCGCCGATCGAGATCCCCTCGCCCAGGTGAAGGGCAACGGCGCTGCGCGGCTGGTCGAGGAACATCCGCAGGGCTTCGACCGGGAGCGAGGGAAAGTGGCGTTCGCCGAAGGCGAGCGCCGGATTGGCCTGGCGCAGGGCGCCGTCGGGTTCCAGAAAGACGTTGACCTGGGCCGGAAAGGACGGCCGCAGGAAACGCTTGGCCGGCGCCAGCAGCCCGGTCGGCCGCGGCGCTCCGCCGAAGCCCAGGCCGGCGCCCTGCGCGGCGCTCTGCCTGACCACCTTGAAGGCGACCTCGCCGATCTCGCTCGGCACTTGGCGATAGTTGGCCTCGGCCGAGTCGAAGGTGAAGGCGAAGGGCAGGATCACGTTGCCGGCGCGGCTGAGCGCGGTGGCCAGCGCCCGGTCGCTGGAAACCGACCGCCGGCCCCGGGAGCCCGGCGCGTCGACCAGCAGCAGGTCGATCGCGATCACCTTGGCCCCGTCGGCCGAGAGCGCGCCGACCATGGCGGCCAGGCTTTCCCTGGGCAGCGGCCAACCGCCGAGGGCGGCGACGGAGGCGTCGTCGATCTCGACGATCACGGTTTCGCTTCCCGGTTGCCGCTCGCCGCGCAACTGGAAGCGCCAGTCCAGCAGGCGCCCTTCGATCCCGCGCAACAGGCCGGCGTCGTGCCAGACCGCGTAGAACAGCGCGACCAGGGTCACGGCGGCCATCACCAGCCCGGCCTGGCTCTTAAAGCGGCGCAAAGGCCCCGAAGGCCGGCTTATGGCAAGATGCTTGGGCACGACTTGGAGGCTCGACCTACTCTATCCCGGTCCTCGAAAGGGCATCGGCTGCCCGCTTTGCACCCCAGATCTTCGGTGTCGTCGGGCCCTCCGCCGCCGTGAGCGCCACGCTGGTCCCCTCGCCCGGCGAAACCCGGACCGAGGTGGACCGCGACGCGTCCGCCACCGTCACGACCCCCGATAGCACAAAAACCGTCGTTTCCGAAGGCTGAGCCTCGACGATCCAATCGGTCGAGCGGGCGGACGCGACCGCGGTCTGGGTCCGGACGCTGAAATTCTCGGCCTTGGTGGTCTGGACAATGCTCATCCTCAGGATCCCGCCGAGAAGGGAAAGCAGGCCCTTGAGGCTCCCCGAAGCGTTCTCGATGGCATAGTCGTCGAGGCGGACTTCGGTCCGGGAGCCCAAGGCGAGCAGGGAGCGATCGGTGAACTCCAGCAGGAGCCGGCCGCCCTCGCCCGTGACCACGCTGTCGCCCGCGTAGAGCAGGCGGCCCAGATGCGATGCCAGCTTGGCGTCGTCCCGGCGCACCTCGACCGGTCCGGCCTGCTGGATCACCCTTGCAATGGGCGCGGCCGCGGTGACCCGCTCCGCCGGATCGGCGTGCGCGTTCCACGTTGTGACCGGCAAGATCGCGGCAGCCAGCAGAAGCGCCAGCCCGCGCCTGAAGCGTTGCGTCACGTTCTCCCCCCTCGAGTCGCCGGGGTCGGGCCGCTCGGATCACAGCCCTCGAGGCGACCGCTTGGCCAATTTGGGAAGGCCCCCGTCGCGAGTCAATCGGCAAACGCGCGCGAAAGCGACGCCGGGGGTGGAGTTCCGGTCGATCAGGGTGCGGCGACGGCCCGGCCAGAGCGGCCTCCGGGCCGGGCCGGGAGCCGCCCGGGGTGCCGCGAGAA
Source organism: Kiloniellales bacterium (assembly GCA_030066685.1). Taxonomy (NCBI): domain Bacteria; kingdom Pseudomonadati; phylum Pseudomonadota; class Alphaproteobacteria; order Rhodospirillales; species Kiloniellales bacterium. The sequence continues at coordinate 29,116 of JASJBF010000035.1, forward strand.
GCTTGCCCGGGCGGCCCGAGAACCGCCGGAGGCGGAACGCCTCCGCCAGCGGCGCGGCCCCTGCCATCGCCGCACAGGAGAAAGCGAGCACGGCCGAGGACAAGTCCTCCTATCTATTACGGTCATTACATTGGATATACTTGCCGAGACAGGGCCCAGGTAAAACCAACACGCGGCACGATAATGACCATGGAGAATATTGTATATGCCTGGTTGAACGCCGTGGGAAAGGAGGCCCATACTTGGAATATGGTCCTAAGGTTTCGTGTGGCGCAACATTCTTGCGGATTTTGCTCGGGATAGTTCTTACCTAAGCTATAAATAAAGTATGGCTAAGGGCATACACGTGGAAATGCCTCCTTACTAATCAGACTGCAATGTATAGTATTGATAGTCTTTTATAGGACTTTAATTTAACTGTTGACTTACGTAATCAGGACACTAAGCTCCCACTGCAATGGAGGATCGGGCATCTGCCGCGATCTGTCGAAGGACAAAACCGGCGTTTCTTCAGAACCAGCGTAGGTAGCGCTCCTTCATCGAAAGCATGGGGGTATGCCGTTGATGGCCATTTCAGAAGGTCGGGCATCTATGGATGTGGGGATCTCGCGGCTGCGGATCATCGTCGCCGACGAACACCCCTTGATTCGCATCGGTCTGCAGGAGTTCCTGACACGACTGAGCGATGAAGTCGAGATCCTCGAGGCGAAGAGCCTGGAGGACGCCCTGGAAATCCTGGATCGGGAAGGTCCTTTCGACCTGATCATCACGGACCTGCTGGTCCAGGCCATGAGGGGCTTCGACGGGCTGCGGCAGCTGCACCAGAAGGCGCCGGACATCCCGGTGGTGGTGCTTTCGGTCAAGGACAGCGCACACGATGTGCGCAGCTCCATCGAGGCCGGCGCGATGGGCTTCATCCCCAAGACCTCGAGCCCCGAGGTCATGGTCAACGCCCTGAAACTGGTGCTGTCCGGCGGCGTCTACCTGCCGCCCAACGTGCTGCGCGGCGAGCCGGGGCGGGCCGCGGCTTCGCTCGGCGGCGAAGGCGGCGGGGAGGCGGCCCTGTCGCACCTGACGCCACGGCAACGGGAAGTCCTGGCGCTCCTGGCCCAGGGCAAGACCAACAAGCAGATCGCCAACGAGCTGGGCCTGGCGGCCGGCACGGTCAAGGTTCACATGTCGAGGATTTTGAAGGCCTTGAACGTGCACAACCGCACCCAGGCGGTGATCGCGGCCTCCCAGTTCGCCAAGACCGGGCAGATTGAACCTTAGTGCTAAGACCGGTGTCCAGGGCCTAACGAAGTGGCCCCGGGCTCCGCTAAAGGCAACGGTTCATTCACAAAATACGACGAAAATGAGTGTTAACCGGGCTGGCGGCCGGAAACCCTGGCCTGCCGGATGGTTAGGCATGGAGGCAGGCCCCACCTATGTCCGAAGAATACGGACCAGCGGACCCGGGCGACGACGGCGCCCCGCCGCCTGTGGCCGGCAACAGCGTCCCGCTGATCATCGAGTCTTCGATCATTGACGAGCGTGAAGGCGAAGAGCTCGCCATCACGGTGACCAACCTGCCCGACGGCGCCCGCCTTTCGGCGGGCCGGAACAATGGCGACCGGACCTGGTCCCTGACCCCGGATCAGCTGCCCGGGCTGGAGTTCCAGCCGCCGGCCGGCAGCGACGACGACGAGACCTTCTCCCTCAACATCCGGGTCGCCAACATCGACGAGGGCCTGCTGGCCGCGACCATCGTCGGGGCCTTCGACCTGGAGCTCAACCTCGCCGAGGCGCGCGCCGCCAAGGCCAAGGCCGAGGACGAAGCCAAGCGCAAGGCGGAGGCGGCCGCCCAAGCCAAGGACGCGGAAAGCAGCAAGCGGAAGGAAGAGGAAAAGCGCCGCCAGGAGGAGATGGAAAAGCGGCTGGCCGAGGCCGAGGAGAAGCGGCGCGAAGAGATGGAGCGCCGCCTGGCCGAGGCCGAGGCGAAGCGCAAGGCCGAGATCGAGAAACGGCTGGTCGATGCGGAGAGCGCGCGCCAGGAGGAACTGGAGCAGCGCCTGGTCGAGGCCTTCCGCAAGGCCGAGGAGGAGAAGCTCAAGGCCGAGCAGCTGCGCAAGAAGGTCTCCGCCGAAGCCAAGGAGCAGACCCAGTCGCTCAGGGAGCAACTCGAGCAGGAAGCCAAGCGCCGCGCCGAAATCGAGAGCCGCCTGGCCGCCGCCGAATCCGAGCGCGAGGAAGAGATCAAGCGCCGGATCGAGGCCACGGAGACGGAGCAGGTCGCAGAGCTCGAACAGCGCCTGGCGGAACGAGAGGCCGAAAGACAGGCGGAGATCGAGCGGCGCCTGGCGGAGGCCGAGGCGGAGCGCCGGGCAGAGCTCGAGCGGCGCCTTGCCGAGGCGGAGCTGAAGCGCCAGGAAGAGCTCGAACAGCAGCAGGCCTCGTCCGCAGCGAAGCGCCAGCTGGAGCTCGAGGAAAAGCTCTCGGAGGCCGAAGCCAAGCGACAGACGGAGATCGAGCGCAAGCTGGTCGAGGCCGAAGCCAAGCGCCAGGCCGAGATGGAGCGACGTCTGCTGGAGGCCGAGAAGCGTTGGCAGAAGGAAGAAGAAAAGCGCCTGGCGGAGCTGCGCGAGAAGCTGAAGAGCGAGGCCGAGTCCAAGGTCGCCGATGCCGACGCCAAGGCCAAGGCCAAGGCCGAGGAAGAGCGCCGCAAGGCCGAGGAAGAGGCGCGCAAGAAGGCCGAGGAGGAGCGCCGCAAGGCCGAGGACACCATCCGCCGCGAGGTCGAGGAGCAACGCCGCAAGGCCGAGGAAGAGGCGCGCAAGAAGGCCGAAGAGGAGCGCCGCGAGGCCGAGGCGGCCGCCAAGGAGGCCGCCGAGGAAGAACGCCGCAAGGCCGAGGAGCTGGCCCAGCGCCTGGAGGAGGCGGAACGCCGCAAGGCCGAGGCGGAGGCCAAGCGCCTGGCCGAAGAAGAGCGCCGCAAGGCCGAGGAGGAAGCACGCCGCCTGGCCGAGGAAGAACGCCGCAAGGCCGAAGAGGATGCCAAGCGGGCTGCCGAGGAAGAGCGCCGCAAGGCCGAAGAGCAGGTCCAGCAGCAGCTCCAAGAAGCTCAGCAGATGGCCGAGGCCGAGCGCCGCAAGGCCGAGGAGGCCCAGCGCCAGGCCGACGAGGCCCGGCGCCAGGCGGAGAAGGCCAAGCAGCAGGCGGAGGCCGAGCGACGGCGCGCCGAATCCGAGCGGCGCCAGGCCGAAGAAGCCGCCCGGCGCCGGCGCAGCGAGGAGGAGCGCCGCCGCGAGGAGGAACGCCGCCGCAGCGCCGAGAACCGCGCGCGCCCCAAGCCGGAGGTGGTCGCGGAACCGCAGCCCCTGCATCCGGCCGGCAGCAAGCCGGCGGCGAACATCAAGCCGGCGGCGAACATCAAGCCAGCGCCGAGCGGCAAGGCCGAGGCCCTGAGCATGATCGCCCAGGCCTTCGGCACCAAGGCACAGAAATCCGACGACGAGGTCCTGGCGCCGGACTCCGGGCGCGACACGGCTTCACCCGAAGACACCGGGGACACGGACAGCCGTGCCGAGCGGCGCCGGGCCAAGCGCGGCGGCGGCAGTGCCGCCCAGGCATCCCAGGGCGGCGGCCTGGCGATCGAGGTCAAGAGCAAGCGCCGCGACGAGGAGCCGGCCAAGCCTCAAGAGGAGTCCAAGGCCGCAGAGGCCAGAGGCCGCCGCGGCCGGCGCAGGTCCTCGGACGACGAGGTGGACGGCGACGGGGACGGCGAGGAGACCAAGTCGACGGTGGTCCGGGTTCGGCGCTGACTCCGCCGCGGCAGCGCGCACGGATGCCGTGACAAGCGCTCGGACGGGGCGCCAAGCGCGGCGGGCGAAGATAGACCTCTTGGCAAAAGAAGAAAGCCGGGCCAGGGCCCGGCTTCTCGCTCTCCTATGGCACCGACCCGCGGCGCCGACGAGCTAACGTCGGGCCGACTTCGGCGCGCCGCCCTGGGACCGTCTGCGGATCGCCTCGAGCGCCTGCAGAACCTGCGATCGCCGCCGCGCGGCGACCACGATCGCAGAGAGGCCGATACCGAGCGAGAGGCAGGCCACGACCACGTAGAGCAGGGACCCCGGCTCCGCGGGCCGGCTGTCCATCAGCGCGGCGAAGACCGCCTCGCCCGCCTGGAACGCGGTGCCGAAGAAGAGGCCGCAGAAGATCGCGGCCAGTATCATGGGCAAGGCCTTCTGCTTCATCAGAACCCCCAGCTCCTTGTTGTCCACTGCGTGGTAACCGCCCATGGCGAGGCCCAGCGGCTGGAGCGGCGACAGGGACGCGGCCGGCAGGGCCGCCGCCTCGATCGTGCCGCTGCTGTCTGCGTCAGTCTTCGACACTGGCTGCGAGCTCCTCGATTCTCTGCTTTCCGAACATCCGCAGATTGCCGCAGCGCCGGCACTGCAGGGCGTAGGCCAGGTAGCACTGGCCCAGCTCCACGGCGGGACCGTGGCGAATCGGCAAGGCGAGGCCGTCGGCGCTGTCGGTGGCGACCAGGCTCCAGTCCGGATAGCCGCAAAGCTCGCAGTTCACGTCGACCCCGGCGCCTTCCCAGGCCTTGGCGACCAGCCTGACGATCTCGACCCGGTCCGCTTCCGAGACTCCGGTCTCGGCGGGCGACTCGGGCGCCTGGGTTTTGCTTTTGGGCAGGGTGCCATCGGGTGGTGACATGGATCGGTCCCCAGTTCGATGAAGGTCGTCGGCCAAGGCGGCGCCCCGGCGACTCCACGGCAATGAAGCCCTTGGCCGGCCGCCGTTCGGCCGCGCCGAGACTCGGCCGGGAGGTTAACCGTACAGGCGTAAAGAAGGACTTACCGAACCGCTGCCGCGGACAGGGAATCCGAGCGGCGACCGGCGCGCGGCAGACGTGAATCGCTTGAAAAAGCAAATGCGGCGGAGGTTGGTCGACCCCCGCCGCATTGGTTTCGCTTTCGTCCGAAGCAACCCTCAGAAGTTGGGGAAACCTCGGTTGCCGCCCGGGAAGGAGGGAAACACGGGCTGCATCGCCAGGCTCATCGAGCTCGAATCCTTCGATTCGACCTTCTTGGCAACCGGCTTCTTAGCGACGGCTTTTTTTTTGACCGTCGTGCGCTTTTTCGCGACCGTCTTCCTGGCGGCGGGCTTGCGCTTGGCCATGGTCTTGCGAACCGGCTTCTTGGCCGCAGTCTTCCGCTTCGCCGCGGTCTTGCGGACCGGCTTGCGAGCCGTGGTCTTCCGCTTCGCAGCGGTCTTGCGGACCGGCTTGCGGGCGGTCGTCTTCCGCTTCGCCGCGGTCTTGCGGACCGGCTTGCGGGCCGTGGTCTTCCGCTTGGCAGCGGTCTTGCGAACCGGCTTGCGAGCCGTGGTCTTCCGCTTCGCGGCGGTCTTGCGGACCGGCTTGCGGGCGGTCGTCTTCCGCTTCGCAGCGGTCTTGCGGACCGGCTTGCGGGCGGTCGTCTTCCGCTTCGCCGCGGTCTTGCGGACCGGCTTGCGGGCGGTCGTCTTCCGCTTCGCCGCGGTCTTGCGGACCGGCTTGCGGGCGGTGGTCTTCCGCTTCGCCGCGGTCTTGCGGACCGGCTTGCGAGCCGTGGTCTTCCGCTTCGCAGCGGTCTTGCGGACCGGCTTGCGAGCCGTGGTCTTCCGCTTCGCGGCGGTCTTGCGGACCGGCTTGCGGGCGGTCGTCTTACGCTTCGCCGCGGTCTTGCGAACCGGCTTCTTGGCCGCAGTCTTCCGCTTCGCAGTCGTCCTGCGCGCGGTGGTCTTGCGGGCCGTGGTCTTGCGCTTGACGGTGGTCTTGCGGGCCGCGGTCTTCTTCGCGGCCGGCTTCCGCTTCGCGGTCGTCTTGCGAGCGGTGGTCTTCTTCGCAGTGGTCTTGCGCTTGGTCGTGGTGCGACGCTTCGCGGCCGCACTCCGCGCGGAGACGGTCCGGCGACCGGTCGCAGCCTTGCGACGGGTCGTGGCCGCCTTGCGCGTCGTCGTACGCTTACGTTTCGGCGAAGCTTTCGCCGTTCGAGTCGTAGCCATCTCTCTCACGCTCCTCGGGAATTGGGTATGGATATGGCTTGGAGATGCCATCAATAGAGATGATCTCAAAAAAACTATCGCGATAAAGGGTTACCGAATCCTTTAAATCCGAGGCAGCGACTCGGTGTTGGTCCTGGCGATTAAAAGAAGCGAAAGGAGATCTTCTGACATGACTCGCACCTGTATCTTCGACCTTCAGTGAAGTGCGCAGTGGAGTCGCAAGCGACTTGCATCGGATGGCCGAGACTGTGAAGCGAGTTCTTGACAGACAAGTTCCCGGACGGAGTCCTGGACTTCACTACGCCGCACGACGTGGCCGAAGCTGCAGCTATTCTTGGCCCCGCTGCCGGCCTTCTCACGAAGCCCTAAACGGCTTCTCGCGGCTTCTGTGGAGCAAAGACAACCCTTTGATAGAAAATGCCGATTCCAATCAACGCTAGGCCAAGTCCGGCAAAGGAAAGGGCGCGCAGCAAGCCCGTCAGCTCGGCCATGTCGATCAGGAAGACCTTGCCGACGGCGAGCAATACGATGGCCAGAGAAGCGTAGCGCAGCACCGCGCTGGACCACAGGAAGGCGAACCCGAGCAGCCCGGCCGCGTAGACCAACCAGACCAGCGAATAGGCGTAGAGCTCGCCGTCGGTCATGCCCGGCAGCGACAGGTCCGGCCCCTGGAAGGCGCGTCGGACCTCCAGGCTGACGTAAAAAAAAGTTAGTACCAGCGCGGCGATTCCGGACGGCGTGGCAAAATTCGGATGCGCGCTTCGCCGAAACACCGGAACGAAGAGCAATGCGAAGGCCGCGGGCGCAGCGTAGGCGAGCAGCAGGACGTTGAGCAGCGGCCAGTCGCCGACCGCCTCGCCGCTCCACAAGGGATTGTCGACGATGACCTGCAACCCGGCAATCTGCAGCGCCGCGAGTCCGACCAGAATCACCCAGGCCCATTCCATCACCTTGCGGGGATAGCGCGCATTCAACTGCGCCAGCCCGTAGGCGACGGAGAGCCAGGCGATGCTGTGCAGGCTCTGCTCGAGCAACCCGTAGCGCGGATGGTCGAGCGCGCCGAAGAGGAGCGTGCGGATCTCGAAGCTGATCAGCAGCACGCCGAAGGCGATGCAGCCGGCCTCGAGCAACATGACCAGAGGCCCGTCCTCCTGCTTGCGGAACCACCAGGCGGCGAAGAAGAAGGCGACCGCCGGCAGACCGTAGCCGTAGAGCACCCAGGTGAAGCCCGACCAGGTGCCGAGCGGATAGGACAGGACCTCGGGGTTCGCCAGCAGGCGCACCAGCACCGTCGCCGCGGCGACCCAGGCCAGGTTGCGCAGCAAGTGGATGCGCAGGTTGAGCGCGACCCAGGCCAGCGCCGGCAGCTGAAGCGCCAGGCCGACGGTCAGCCAGGCCCGCTCCAGGCCGATCGCCGTGCCCAGGCCGATCGCAGCGAAGCAGCAGGCGGCGTAGACGCCGAGCGCGCCGTCGTAGCCGGGCCGGTCGCGGTAGCGGGCCAGCAGGCTGGCGGCGCCGACCGAGAGCGCGGCCAAGACCAGGGCCACGCCGGCCCAGGGCAGGTCCGCCTCGAAGCGGCCGACGCGCCAATAGATCACGACCAGGATCAGGAAAGAGCTGGAGGCCGAGAAGGCGGCCCAGACGTCCGGCCGGCGCGCGCCCCAGAGCACGGCGAAGCCGCCGCCGCCGAGGATCAGCCCGAAGATCATAGCCATGGCCCGCAGGCCGGAGCCCGCGACCGGCCCGCCGCCCGAATAGGACAGCGGCCAGGTCGCGAGCAGCGCCAACGCGAGCAGGGTGCCGAGATAGCTCACCGGCTGGAGGACGCTGAAGCGCCAGGCCACCAGGACCGAGCCGGCCACCGCGACCGCCGCGAAGGCCAGGGAGAGGTTGCCGTGGTCGTCGCTCTGGACCAGGCCCCAAAGCAGCGCCGCGGCCGCCGAGGCGGCGACTAGGAAGAGCCGAGCCGGCGGCGCGAGCGGCAGGAAGACCTCCAGGAGGGACTCCTCCTTCTCGGCGCCCTCGGGCGGCATCGCCCGGACGAAAAAGCTGACCACGGTCGTTGCCAGGATGTAGAGCCCGAGCGGCAGAGTCTGGCCGGGGACATGCGTGGTCAGCAGCCAGAGCAGGGCCCAGCCGAAGCTGCCGCCCAGGGTCGCCCAGGCCAGCCACCACCAGTCCTTGTAGCGCACCACGCCAAGCGCGGCGGCGGAGATCACCAGGAGATAGGTGAAGAGCGGCCAGGGCTGCGGCGTGCCGGTGGAGACCAGCAGGGGCGTCGCGAAGCCGCCGGTCAGGCCGATCAGGGCGATGACCGGCCCTTGCAGCAGGGACAGGGCGATCCCGCCCAGGGCGACCGCGGCCAAGGCGATGAAGGCCGTCACCGGGCCGAGGAAGCCGTAGAGCGCGTAGGCCGCATAGAGGCTGGCAAAGGCGATGAAAAGCCCGGCGCCGGCCAAGGCCGGCGGCACGTAGTCCGGGCGCAGGCTGGCGATCGCTTTCTGCAGGGGCCGGCGCCGCAGCCATTCGCCGGCGCCGACGCAGGCCAGGCCGAAGAGGAAGCCGAGGGTGACGCGCAGGCCGGGCCCGAGCCAGCCGCGCTCGATCGAGACCTTGACCAGGAAGGCGCCGCCCAGGGCCAGGGCCAGGGCGCCGACCCAGACCAGCCAGCGCGAGGCCAGGGATTCCTCCAGGCCGGCCAAGCGGGTGAACCCGCTTTCCGCCGGCGCAGCTCGCTTGCCGGCGTCGGGGGCGCGAGCGGCGGCGGCCGGCGGCGGCGCAACGGGCCGCGCCGGCTCCGGCGGGCTCTCTTGCGGCGCCTCCTCCCGTGGCGGGGTCCCGGGATCGGGCGGGGGCGCGGGGGATGGCGCCTCGGGCGCGGGCCGGGGCGCGTCGTCCTGCGCCGGCGACGCCGGGGGCGCACCGTTCTGCAGCGCCTCGATCGCCTTTCTGGCCGCGGCCAGCTCCTCGCCCAGACGGGCGACCGCGTTCCGCAGGCTGCGGAGCTCGGTCTCGCTGCGGCCGACGCCGGAGTGGGCGATGATTCCGAAGATCGGTGCGATGAAAAGGTAGCCCAGGATCACGATCGCGAGCAGCCCGAGCATGGCCTCCATGGTCTCTCCCCCGTGTTGCGCGCGCTCAGGCGTCGGACGCCGGCGCCGTCCTGCTCAGATGGTCGAACTCGCCGCGCTTCCACTGCCGCAGGTGATAGTGCAGCTGCTCGGCCGCCAAACCGTGCAGCATCAGCCGAAAGCCGGCGCGCAGGGTCGCGAGCGGGATCATCGGATGGCGGTTGTTGGCGAAGGCGAGGTGAAAGGGGCTGCCCAGCAGCTTGGCGACGTAGATGCCGATGGTCTCGTCGAGCTGCAGGGAGTTGCTGGCGCGCCAGAAGTCGTTGTTGCGCAGGAAGAGCTGGTAGAGCGGGGTGTAGGCCTCGATCGCGGTCTGCAGGTCGACGAAGTTCCAGCGCCCCTCCGGCATGGCCTCGATGGGAAACTCGGCGTCGGTGATGGTCCGGAAGTTCAGCTTGCCGCGCGGCGCCAGGTCCTTGCCCTGGCGGCGCAGGTGGGCGCTGAGCTGGGCGATGAAGATGAAGATGTTGAGGTCGTGCTGGAGGAAGACGTCGTCGATCAGATCCTCCAGGGTGTTGGGATGCAGCGGCACCGTGTCCGCCTTGAAGCCGGGCACGTTGTCGGCGATGAAGGCCAGGATCTCGCTGCCGATGTGGAAGTGGCGCAGGATCAGGTAGTTCGCCTCGGGCGTGACGAAGGTCTTGAGGCCCCAGTAGATCAGCCTGTGCAGGCGGGCCGAGGAATGCCAGCGGTTGGGGATCAGGATCCGGACCACGGTGTTGAGGATGATGAAGGCCCGCGCGACGGGCCGCACGAAGGGCAGCAGTCGGGCCCGCGACGGCCGGCGCATCGAGCGCAGCAGCGCCGCCTTCGCCGAATCGTCGATCGGGATGCTGCGGTCCAGGTAGAGCGTCAGCCAGGGATCGGGATCGGAGAGCTCCAGGGTCGCCGGGTCGAAGTCCGGCGGGAAGGGCCCGGCCGCCAGCTCGGCGACCCGCCCGGAGTCCCGCTTGCGTCTGCTCATGTCTTGCCCAACTCCTCAAGCTGCAAGCGATAGAGCCGCGCCGTGACCTTGGCGGTCTTGACGATGTCCCTGACCAGCTGCGGCGTCAGGATGCCGCTGTCGAAGGCCGCCCACATCTTATCCAGGTGCCGGTCGTCGTTGTCGCCGTGGTAGAGCAGGAAGCTGACCTGTTCCGGCGACAGGCCGAGCTGGTCCTGGAAGGCCTGGCCCCACTTCAGGGCGAGGCGGTTGCCCAGGCCCTCGATGATGAACATGGCGCCCAGGAGGTCGATGGGGTTCTCGCGGCTGGCCTTGTGGAACATCCAGGCCGAGAGCGCCTCGGAGCCGATGTTCTTCTCGGCACTCTGGATCTCTTCCAGGCGGCCGCCGACCGCGACGTAGTTGCGCTCCAGCATCTGGAAGTCGCGGTGCTCCTCGTGGGCGTGGCCGAGGAAGGTCGAGCGCAGGTCGAAGCCCTCGGCGGTGATGTTGGAGGCGGCGCGGGCGATCCAGCGCGCGCCCTCGACGACCTGCTGGCGCAGGTTCAAGAGCACCAGCTTGTAGTCCTCGAGGCGCAGCTTGCCCCGGTTCAGCTTGTCGATGACCGGGACCCGGTTGAGCTCGGCCTCGAAGTCGGACCAGACCAGGGTCAGCTGCCGGATCAGCGAGGCCTTGAGCTCGGCGGCCGAGGGCGCTTCCCCCGCGGTCGCCGGCACGGCGGAAATCGGGACGGTCTCGACCCCAGCGCCCTTGGCCTCGGCCTCTTCGGGCCCGACCACGGTCAGCAGCATGGTCGCGACGATAAAGCGGCCGCTCTCCGGGACCACGCAGAGGATCTGCTGGCCCGGCGCCAGCGCCCGCTCGTTGAAGAGCTCCTCGAGCATGATGAAGATCGAGGCCGAGCCGGTGTTGCCCTTGCTGGCCAGGTTGGTGAAGAGCCGGTCCTCGTCGATGGGACAGCCGGCCTCGGCCGCGGCCCGGATCGTCTTGCCGCGGAAGACCTCCGAGGAGAAGTGGTAGAGGGCGTGGTCGACCGCCGCGGGATCGATGCGGCCGGCCTCGACCAGCTCGAAGTAGCGGCGCACCCCGAGCAGGACGATGTTGTCCAGCAGCTTGAGGTCCTGGCGCAGGTGGAAGGCGCCGTCGGCCACGGCCTCCTGCAGGCTGGGGTAGTTGCTCCAGGGCAGGCCGGGGCGGTTGCCGCCGGTCTTCAGCGCGCCGCCGTACATGCAGGTCTCGAAGCGGCCGGCGTAGGACACCAGGTCGACGAACTCGACCCGCAGCGACAAGCCCTGGCGGTTCGGCCGGTCCTCCAGGACCATGGCGCCGGCGCCGTCGGAGAGCATCCAGCGCAGGAACTCGCTGTCGGTGCTGGTCTCGGCGCCCTGCAGGTAGCCGGCGCGCAGGAACCGGCTGGCGAACTCGGAGGCGCAGACCAAGCCGTTGCGCCGCTGGCCGCCGAGGATGTTCGACCAGGCCGACTTCACCGCCATCATGCCGCTGGCGCAGAAGCTAAGGAAAGAGGCGATCTCGGCCTGAGGCAGGCCCAGCTCGCCCTGGACCTGGCTGGCGAAGCCGGGGGCCAGGAGGTCGCCCTGGGAGGAGGCGGCGGCGAGCATCTCCAGCTCGCCCAGAGTCAGCTCGCTGCGGCCCAACGCGTCGCGCGCCGCCGCGGCGGCCATGCCGGCGTTGCTGTGCAGCGGCCGGCCCTCCCGGTCGAGCGCGTAGTGGCGGGTGGCGATGCCGTTCTGCTGCAGCGCCTTGTTCTTGATCCGCCGCTGCCGGGCGTCGAGGGGGCCGAGGAAGCCCTCGACCGCGTCATTGCCGACCGGCGCGCCCGGCAGGAACTTGCCCAGAGCGGTGATGTAGGCCCGCCGGTCGCCGCTCGCCTCGACGGGCCTGATCAGGGCGCCGGCGGTCACGCGGCCGCCTCGCCCAGGACTTCCCGGCGCGCCAGGGTCGTGGCCCCGACGTAGTCGGTCTTGCCGGTGCCCAGGACCGGAAGTCGCTTCACCGGCAGCACGGTCTTGGGAACCATGAGCTCGGTCGCGCCCTGGCTGCGGGCCCAGTCGCGCAGGACCGGCAGCGCCGCGTCCTCCTGCTCGGTCACCAGGATGAGCTGCTCGCCCTTGCGCGCATCGGGCAGGCTGACCACGGCGTGCAGGCTGTCGGGCCAGAGGCCGCCGGCCAGGGTTTCGACCGCCGAGAGCGAGACCATCTCGCCGGCGATCTTGGCGAAGCGCTTGGCCCGGCCGAGGATGCGGATGTAGCCCTCGGCGTCGATGTCGACGATGTCGCCTGTGTCGTACCAGCCCTCGGGCGGGGGCTCGAGCTGCCCGGGGTTCTCGGCCCGCAGGTAGCCGAGCATGACGTTGGGGCCGGAGACCGAGAGGCGCTGTCCGTCCTCGATGCCCGGGACCGGCTCGAGCCGCGCCTCCATGCCGGGCAGCAGACGGCCGACCGTGCCGGCCTTGAAGTTCATCGGCGTGTTGACCGCCAGGACCGGCGCGCATTCGGTGGCGCCGTAGCCCTCGAGGATGCGCTTGCCGAACTTCTCCGCCCAGGTGCGGTGGGTCTCCTCGCGAATCTTCTCGGCACCCGCGAAGATGTGGCGCAGGGCGTAGAAGTCGTAAGGGTGCGCGACCCGGGCGTAGCCGGTCAGGAAGGTGTCGGTGCCGAAGAGGATGGTCGCGTTGATGGCGTAGGCGATCTCCGGGACGATGCGGTAGTGCAGCGGCGAGGGATAGAGGAAGGTCCGGGTCCCGGCGAAGAGCGGCAGCAGCATCCCGCCGGTCAGGCCGAAGGCGTGGAAGACCGGCAGGGCGTTGAGGACCACGTCGGTAGGGTTGAAATCGACCCGGGCCGCCAGCTGGTTGCAGTTGGCCAGGATGTTGGCGTGACTGAGCACCACGCCCTTGGGCGTGCCCTCGGAGCCGGAGGTGAAGAGGACCACCGCCGGCGAATCGGGATCGCGGCTCGCCTTGTGCAGGCCGAAGCGCAGCAGGACCTTCCGCCACAGGCCGAGCAGCTTGTCGCCCAGACCCAGGCTCTCGCGCAGGTCCTCCAGGTAGACCAGCTCGACCTGCTCGGCGAGGGCGGCCGCCGTCTCCCCCAGGCGCGCCATCTCGATGAAGCGGCGCGAGGTGTAGACGGTCTCGATCTCCGCCGCCTTGCAGGCCGAAAGCAGGTTCGCCGGCCCGGCGGTGAAGTTGAGCATGGCGGGCACCCGGCCGAAGGCCTGGAGCCCGAAGAAGGTGACCGCGACCGCGGCGGTGTTGGGCAGCAGCACGCCGGCCATGCCGCCGCGCGGCACCTTGCGCGCCATGCGCGCGCCCAGCACCAGGCTGCCCAGCGCCAGCCGGTCGTAGTGCAGCGGCTCGCGGTTGATGTCCTCCAGCACCTCGTGCCCGCCGCCCTGGACATAGCGCGCTTCGAGCAGGGCCTCGAAGAGGCTGCGGGCCTTGCGGCTCTGGGTCTCGAAGATCATCTGCGACATGACGTCGTAGAGCTGCCGGCCGATCGCCTGGCGCCGGCGCCGGCCCTTGAGGTCGTCCGGGACCTCGAAGCGGCGGGGCGCCAAGACGGTCACGGTGATCTTGGGGAAGAAGCGCCGGCGCAGCTTGCCCTTGAGGCGGGTGAAATGGCTGTGCTGGGCGCCCTCGATCCGCACCGGGACCACGGTCGCGCCGGCCTTGTCGGCGACCATGCCCGGGCCGTCGTAAACCTTCATCAGGGAGCCGGTCACGGTCAGGCGGCCCTCGGGGAAGATCACGCAGTGCTTGCCCTTGGCGACCTCGCGGATCAGCGCCTTGGTCGAGAGCGGCCTGGTCGGGTCCATGGGAAAGGCATCGACCAGCTTCATGAAGGGCCGCACCCACCAGCGCCCGGCCATCTGGGTATCGATGGCGAACATCGGCCGCCCGGGCAGCAGCGCGGCCAGCAGCGGGCCGTCCAGGAAGGAGGCGTGGTTGACCACGATGACCGCGGTGTCGCCGGCGGCCTTGATGTGCTCCAGCCCGCGGACCTCGGCCCGGTAGAGCAGCTTAAAGACCGCCGAGATGAAGCCCTTGATCACGTGGTGCGACAGCAGCCGGCAGGCCTTGACCGCGACCAGCACGTTGGCGAGCGCGGTGACCAGGAAGATCTCCGCGATGCTCAGGCCGAGCTCGAGCAGCAGGGCGCAGGCCCCCGCCGCCGCGACCATGAAGAGCGCGTTCATCACGTTGTTGCTGGCGATGACCCGGGCGCGGGCTTCCGGCGCGGCCTCGCTCTGCAGGATCGCGTAGAGCGGCACGATGAAGTAGCCCGAGGCGGCCGAGAGCAGAAGCAGGTCGACCAGGACCCGCCAGGCGCCGGGCGAGGCCAGGTAGGCGGCCAGGCCCAGCTCGGCGCCGCTGGGCGCCAGGCGGGTGCTGGCGAAGTAGAGGTCGAGGGAGAAGATCGCCATGCCGAGTGCGCCGAAGGGCACGGTGCGGGCCGAGATCTCGCCCTTCAGCAGGCGCTCGCAGAGCACCGAGCCGACTCCGATGCCGACCGAGAAGACCGTCAGGAAGAGGGTGAGCACGTCCTCGTTGCCGCCGAGCTCGGCCTTCACGTAGCTCGGCGCCTGGGTCAGGAAGACAAAGCCGACCAGCCAGAACCAGGAGATGCCGAGGATCGACAGGAAGATCGACTCCTTCTCGGCCGAGTAGCGCAGCAGCCTCACCGTCTCGCCGAGGACGTTGTAGTTGACCTTGAGCTGGGGCGCGGCCGCCGGCGCCCGGGGAATCGCCAGGCTGGCCAGCCAGCCGGCCGCGGCGACGGCCAGGATCATACCGATCACCAGGTCGCTGCCGTCACCGCGCAGGATGACCTGGGTGCCGGCGATCATGCCGAAGAGGATCGCCAGGGAGGTGCCGGCTTCGATCACCGCGTTGCCGGCGACCAGCTCTTCCCGCTTCAGGTGGTCCGGCAGGATTCCGTACTTCAACGGGCCGAAGAAGGTCGACTGCAGGCCCATGAAGAACAGCACGGCGAGCAGGAACTCCGGCTGCTGCGTCGCGAAGCCGAAGGCGGCCAGGCCCATGATGCCGACCTCGAGCAGCTTCACTCCCCGGATCATGCGCGCCTTGTCGAACTTGTCGGCGAGTTGGCCGGCGGTTGCCGAGAAGAGGAAGAAGGGCAGGATGAAGAGGCCGCCGGCCACGGTGACCAGCAGCTCGCCCTGCCCGGGCTCCTGCACCAGGCGGAAGGTGATCAGGGTGACCAGCGCGGTCTTGAAGAGGTTGTCGTTGAAGGCGCCCAGGAACTGGGTGACGAAGAGCGGCAGGAAGCGCCGGTTCCCCAGGATCTGATAGGCTGACTTCGACATCTCGTTGCCCCCTTGGCTCACAAATCGTCGCGCGTCTCGGCCGGTCCGAGCCGGCCGTGATCGAGGAAGCTGCGGGTCGCCGCGATGGCGTCGCCGTCCTCAGCTATGAAGGTATGCAACGCGTCGACGCGCAAGGCCGCATCGCCGCCCTTGAGCGGCGTCTCGGCGACCCGGACCACGCCGTCGTCGTCGCCCGGCAGCAGCGGGTTGTAGCCCCGGCCCGCGCAGCAGCCGCCGGCGATGATGCCGAGCGCGACCTCGTCGGGCAGCGCCGCCGGCAGCACCTTGCCTTCGGCCAGGTCCGCAAAGCTCGGCCCGAGCAGGAAGCGCGCAGGCGTCCAGCGGTCGAGCTTGCGGGCGATCAGCGCCCCCTGGTTGGGCGGCGCCAGCATGACGACCGGGCCCAGGGCCACCCGCTTGCGCCAAGCCGGATCCTGGGCCAGGGCCGCGCGCAGCACCAGCGCCCCGAGGGAATGGGTGACGAAGGAGACCTTGTTCACCCGCGGATGCTGGTCGAGCAGAGCATTCAGCCAAAGGCCGTGGGATTCTAGGTCCCGGGTTACGCTGGGATAGCGCAGGGCGACAACCAGGCGGCCCTCGGAATCCAGCGCCGGCTTCAGGTCGCCGAACATCGCCGGCGTCCGGCCCAGGCCGTGCAGCAGGATCACCAGCTCGCCGGGCGCCGCCTCGGGGCGCAAGGCCGCGTAGGCGCCCCCGCAGGCTTCGCCGAACCCGCGCTCGACCACCTCGCCGGCCGGATCGAGGACCCGGCAGCGTCCGCTGACGGCCTGGGCCTGGAGACGCCAGCCCGCCGAGAGCGCCCGGTCCTGCCAGAGCTGGGTCTCGGCAAAGACCAGGAGGCCGCCGGCGGCGAGAAGCAGAACCGCGAGAAGGCCGCGGCGCAGCCAGCGGCTCGGCTTGGGGCCAGGGCGGGTCGGCGCGGCCATGGAGCTATGCCGATCCGCCGAGGGTCAGCCAGCAGGCCTCGCTGAGGCGCTCCGAGAGCGCCGTCATCGGCTCGCCGATCTGGCCGTAGACCTTGAAGAGCGCCGGCTGCAGCACGACGCCGAAGACCAGGGCGTTGGCGACATCGGGATCCTGCGCCGGGATCTCGCCGCGCTGGATCGCATCCTCGATGACGCCGCGCACGACCCGGACCGGGGTCCGGGCATCTGGCGGCATCTTCTGGATCTCGCCGTGCTGAACCAGGAGCAGGAAGCGGAACATGTCCGGATCCTCCTCGAAGAGCACGCAGAAAGCGCGGACCATCGCCGCCAGCTTCCGGCGCAGGCCGGTCTCACGGCCCTGGAGCTCGTCGAGCTCGCCGGCCAGACGCAGGTAGTTGGCCGAGAAGAGCTCGTGCACCATGGCGTCCTTGCCCTCGAAATGCCGATAGATCGCACCCTCGGAAATGCCCGCCCCGGCCGCGATGTCGCGGGTCGTCGTCTGATCGACGCCCTTCTCGGCGAAGAGCTTGATCGCCGAGGTCTCGATCTTCGCTTTGGTGGCCAAAGCCCGCGGCATGGCATTCCCTCTAAAGTAAGTGAATACTCACTTGCGATCTTCGGTTCTGGATTTCAAGGCCCCAAGTTCTTTTTGCCACCGGCAAGGGCGGAACTGTGCCAGATTGTCGCGCAGAGCGCCCGGACTCCTTTCGTCGGCAGCGCGGCATGAAATCCGACAAGACCCTGACTCTCCTGGACAAGCGCGAAGTTCCAGCTCCAATGATTAAGCAAGACGGAGCAAAATGAACCAATCGTTAACCATGACCGAAGCGTGCCCCCGGCACGAGGTTTTCGACTGGGGAGAGATGGCCTGGCTCCTGGACGCGGGCAGCTACGCCGGGGCGGACCTCAGCCTGGCGAGGATGACCCTCCGGCCCGGCTGCGCGGCGCCGCGGCACCGGCATCCGGACTGCCAGGAGGCGCTGCACCTCCTGTCCGGACGCGTCGAGCTTCGGGTCGACGGCGCCGTTCGGGTCCTGGAGGCCGGCGACACGGCCCTGGTGCCCGAAGGCCGGCCGCACGACCTGCGCAACCCCGGGAGCCGTCCGGCGGTGCTGATGATCGCCTACGGCTCCGGGGCCAGGCGCTACCAGCCGCTCGCTTGAGCGCGCTACGCAGTATTTCTTTCGCCTTTTAGCTGGTCATATATTCTTAAGTCGCTGTCTCTTAGGCTTTTCTTCGGTCCTACTCCAACTGAGCAAGAATTGGAGACGGACATAGCAGAAGAGTAGAGAGAGGAAAGCCGAATGCCAGCGACGATCACCCCCGTCGGCGTGACCGCCGTCGCCGTCCCCGAGCGGCGCCGCAATGCCCGCCAGTCCTGCAACATCAAGGCCTGCGTCGTGCAGTGCGGCTTCGAGTACGCCTGTGTCCTGACCAACATCTCCGCCGGCGGCGCCTGCCTGATCTCACCCTGCCTGCTGGAGGAGATGCAGCTGCTGCGCTTGGAGATCGTCGGCTTCGGCGGAGTCACGGCCGTCGTGCGCTGGACCGAGGACGGCGAGACCGGGGTCGAGTTCCACAGCAATGCCGAAACCGCCAGCCGGCTCGAGGACTTTCTGGCGCAGGCCGCCGCCCGGCCGGAGGCCGTAGTAGCGGGAAGCTGCTGAGCCGCCGAGCCGGACCCGCGCGAAGGGCCGGCTCGGAAGCTTGGGATCCGAGCCGGCCCTGCGCTACTGCGAGCCCGCGCCGCGGCCGTCGATGCCGTAGTGCTCGGCGAGGTAGTCGATGATCAGGTCCAGGGTCTCCCGGTCCAGTTCCGGCATGCCCTGCTCCTCGACCATCCACTCCATGGTCTCCGCCCAGGCGTCCCGGCTCAGGCCCTGCTGCTTGACGATCATCAGGGAATGGCAGGCACCGCAGAGGCCGTAGACCTCCTCCCGCCCGGCGCCCACCGGCAAGCCGTCCCACTCGTCGGCGGCCGCGGCCCAGATGCCGCAGCCCAGGGACAGGACCGGCGCCAGCGCGGCCAGTAGCAGGCGCCGCCTCATGCCGTCACGCGCAGGGCGATGCGGTGCAGCGAGTTGTTGAGGTAGCCCTTGGGGTTCCAGGCGATGGCGAAGGGCTGCATGGCGCCCTGGTCGTCGGTCGCCTTGGCCCAGACCTCGTAGTAGCCGGCCTGCGGCAGCTCGACCGTCGCCCGCCAGCGCTGCCAGGCGTAGCGGTTGGGCGCCGGCTGCAGCGTCGCCTCGGTCCAGTTCACACCGAAGTCGTGGCTGACCTGCACCGACGCGACCGCGCGGTCGCCGGCCCAGGCCTGGCCGCGGACCTCGAGCGACTGGCCGCCGCCGGAAAGCTCGAGCCCGGTCTCCGGGAAGGTGATCAGCGACTTCACCGGCATGGACTCGATGATCACGAAGTCCTTCTTGTCGACCTTCTCGCCGGGCGCGACCGGGTAGCTCGGCACCCGGTAGGAGGTGCCGGTCATCTTCGGGCCGTCGTGGACCTGGTCGCGGACCCAGATCCGGCGCAGCCACTTCTGCGAGCAGGAGCCCGGCCAGCCGGGCGCGACGACCCGCAGGGGGGCGCCGTTCATCGGGTGGATCGGCCCGCCGTTCATCTGGAAGGCGATCAGGGTGTGCGGCTCCATGGCCTTGGCGATGGGCACGCCGCGCGAGATCGGCAGCGTCTTCGGATTGCCGGAAAGGTGGCCGTCGGCGCCGATGTGGCCGGTGTAGACCGCGCTGTCCTTCACGCCTGCCGCCTTGAGGACCTCGGCGTAGCGCACGCCGGTCCATTCCGAATTGGCGACGGCGCCGACGGTCCACTGGTTGCCCTTGGCCGGGGGATTGAAGGAGGCGCGGCCGTTGCCGCCGCATTCGAGCTGCAGCTTGAGGGAGACCACCTCGAAGCGCGACTGCAGGTCGTCGATCGAAAGCTCGAGCGGCGTGTCGACCTCGCCGTCGACGGTCAGCGTCCAGCCCGCGGCGTCGACCTCCTCCGGCGGAATGCCGTTGTTGCGGATGAAATGCCGCTCGACCGGGGTCACGTCGTCGTCGAGCAGGTGCGCCGGGGTCTCGGCGTTGAGCGGCCGGTCGTTGAGCAGAGTCAGACCGGACTTGCCGGCGATCTTGAAGTCCTCGGTCGTCTCCGCCAGGGCCGCGGGAATCAGGCCCGCCGGGTAGTTGCGATGGAAGGGCAAGGCGGCGCCCACGACGGCGCCGAGCGCGGTCAGGCCGGCGCCCTTCAGAAAGCCCCTGCGGTCGGCCTCGGCCCGCCGGCCGAAGACCAAGTGATCGGCGCGCTCCGGATCCTCGGCATAGAGCTCGCAGAGTCCGCGTTCCCGTTTGGTGATGGCCATGGTGTCCCCTTTCTCCGACGCCGCCGCTGGCGGCGCGTTTCACTACCGTAGCGGAAGAAACGAGCGAGGGTGCCGGAATATTCCCTCCGCCGAGACGCGGCCGCGGCGGGCCGCAGGCGTCAGGCCTGGCAGGGCGGGCTGGCTTCGCGGCTGCGACGCAAAGCGCTGCGGGTGGCCTCGTCAAAGGCCGTCCCCCGGCGGGTCGCCTCGCCGACCTTCTCGGCGATCAGGTCGAAGCGGCGGCGGTCCATGCCCTCGGCCAGGAGCAGGTAGCCCAAATCGGCGACCCGCCAGCCGACGCCGAGGCGCGATCGCCCGCCGGGCAGGGCCAGGTCCTGCGGCCAGCCGGCGTCGGCCGCGAAGACGAAGAGCGAGAGCCGGCAGCCCCGCGTGCCGCGATAGCCGAGGTGAAGAAGCGCGCCGCCCGTCTCGCCACCCGGCAGCACCGCGACGTGGTCGAGATGCAGCCGCGCGGAATCGAGCTGCGGAACCTGCGCCCCGGCGCCGAGCGCCGCCAGGGCCGCGAAGACGACGCCGGGCTCGGCCCGGGCGCCGGACTCGCCCGCCCCGGCCAGCCAGGCCTCGTGCCCGGCCCAGGCACGGGCGACCCGGGCGCTGCCCTCCGGCCCGGCGATCCGATCCGAGAGGAAAATCCCGGCGCCCAGGACCAGCAGCGCCAGGCAGGTCGCGATCCCGAGGCCTCGGCCGACCCCCCGTCGCGGCGGCGGGGGCACGCTCGGCAGGGTCTGCTCGACGGCGCGGTCCGCGACCGCCTTGAGGCGCTGCAGCGCGGCGATCTGGGAGGCGACCTCGGGATCGGCGGCGGCCGCCCGGGCGACCGCCTCGGCGCGGCCGGCGTCGAGCTCGCCGTCGACGTAGGCGTTGAGCTCGATCCAGGACGGCTCGCAAGCGGTCATCTGGCGCCTCGGCGCAGACGCGCGACGGCGCTGCCGCTCCCGGCCTCCTGGGACAGGACCCCGAGCAACGCCCGCCGGGCCCGGCTGAGGCGGCTCATGACGGTGCCACGCGGCAGGCCGAGGACCTCGGAGGTCTCGGCATAGGAAAGGCCGACGATGTCGACCAGGGCGATGATCTCGCGATGGGTCGCCGAGAGCTTGGCCAGGCCGAGGCGCACGGTGAGCGTGTCGATCCGGCGCGCGTCGCCGACCCAGACGTCGACATCCGCAGCCCATTCGTCGCCCGGCAAGCCGGTCTCTTCCAGCCTGGGGCGACGCAACCGGTCCAGCCAGGCGTTGCGCAGGATCCGGAACAGCCAGGCCCGATAGGCCGCCTCGTCGCGGGGCGTCCGCCGCGCCGAAAGCGCGCGCAGCGCGCAGTCCTGCACCAGTTCCGCCGAGTCCTCGCGGTTGCGGGTCAGGCTGAAGGCATAGCCGAACAGGCGCTCCAGATAGGGCTCGATTCGACGGCGCTGGCGCAAGGCACCCTCCTCGAAGGCGACGGCTGATTCTCGGGGCAAGGCTCGCCGTCCGCAAGTCGGGAGCCTGCACGATTGACACCCGGGAGGTCCCGGAGCTGCGGCACACCGACTCAACACGACCGCGTTTCTTTCCATCCCGAGGGCCGTGACCAAAGTGTGGCATACTTGTGTGAAGCGGGCCGGGTCGCTTGCCCCCTCCCGTCGCTTTGCCATTTTGTGGGAGCGACGACGCGTCCGCGCCTTCTTCTCGGTTGCCGGACGCGCGTTCGGACCGAACCGTACCGACGCAGGCGCGTCGGTCCGGCTCGAAACTGAGGGAGGGCATCCTTATGCCTAAAGTACTTGCGACGATCTCCGGGGCCCTGATGGCCCTCGCCCTGCTGTCCGGCTGTGGCGAGGACCAGAGCGCCCAGAATCCCAGCGAAAGCCTCGACGGCGCCGCAGAGCAGCCGGGCCAGGCCATGGAAGGTCAGGCCTTGGAAGGCACGACCGAAACCCAGGTCCAAGAGGCGACGGGCGAGCAGCAGACGCAGTAGGCCCCGGACGTCTCGGCGAGAGACGACTGCAAACTTCCTCATGTAGAGCTGGACGCCCCGCCCCCGCCGGCGGGGCGTCTTTTATGCCGCCCCGGATGACGCGGGCGACGCCGCCGCCGCGGACGACGGCGGCTCGAGTCCGTGGACGGTCTCTTCGATCAGCCAGTCGACCACGGCCTGCAGGGCCTCCTTGCGATCGGCGCCGGCGGCCAGAGCGGCGTGGAAGACGTGGCGCTGGGTGTCGGCGCTGGTGCCGCGCGCGAGGATCTCGCGGGCGTGCGCGACCTCGGCGATGCAGCCCAGGGCCTCGGCGTCCTCGCGGATCAGCTCGATCATCTCTTCCAGAAGGTCGGCGAACGGAACCGCGGTCCAGCGGCCGAAGTCGATCAGCTCGCCCTCGGTCCCGTAGCGCTGGGCCCGCCAGCGGTTCTCCTCCATCAGGATCTGCGGATAAATGCGCCAACGCTGGTTCTCGCGGCGCAACCGGCAGAGCATGCGGATCAAGCATTGGTAGAGGGCGGCGACGGTGACGGCGTCGTCGAGGCGGGTGCAGACGTCGGGGATCCGCAGCTCGAGGGTCGGAAAGCGGACGCTGGGCCGGACGTCCCACCAGAGCTTGGTGCCGTCCTGGAGCACCCCGGCGGCGACCAGGTTACGGATCAGGCGCTCGAACTCGCCGTAGCTCTCGAAGCGCTCGGGCATGCCGGTGCGCGGCAGGTTGTGGAAGATCGAGAGCCGGTAGCACATCAAGCCGGTTTCCTCGCCGCCCCAGAAGGGCGAGGAGGTGCTGAGCACCAGGAGGTGCGGCAGGAAGTAGCGGACCTGGTTCATCAGGTCGATGCGCAACTCCGGGTCCTCGACGCCGACGTGGACGTGCATCCCGCAGATCAAGGCGCGCCGGCCCACGACCTCCATCTCGCCGGCGATCGCCCGGTAGCGGTCCTTGTCGGTGTGCCGCTGCTCGCGCCACTGCGCGAAGGGATGGGTCGAGACCGCCAGGGGTGCCAGGCCGTGCTGGGCCGCGACCTCGGCGATGGTGGCGCGCAGGTGACCGAGCTCGCGGCGCGCCTCGGCGACGCTGGCGCAGACCCGGGTGCCGATCTCGATCTGCGAGCGCAGCAGCTCGGGGCTGACCTGGCCCTCAAGCCGCGCCTCGCAGTCCGCCAGCAGGCTGGGCGGCGGATCCTTGGCCAAGTCGCGCGTCTCACGGTCGACGAGGAGGTATTCCTCCTCGATCCCGATGCTCGACTGCAAGCCGTCCTTCTCGGCAAACGCGGCCATGCCTCCCCCGGCGACGTTGCCCCCCTGGGAAGAACTTCAGCGCAAAGCGCGGCGATCGCGCCTTGACCTCGATCAAGGCTCCGATCCGGCCCTCCTACTGGCTGCGGTAGTAGGACATCACCACGTGGCGGGCCTCGGCAAAGAACAGCCAGCGCTCGACCACGACGCCGGCCAGGCCGGCCCCGGCCGCGAGCCAGGCGGCGAGGATACCGAGGGGGCCGGTGCCGGGGATCATGACCAGGCAGCCCAGGGCGGGCAGCAGGAACCCGAGAGCGAGCGCGATCCGGCGCAGCTTGCGGGCGTGCCGACGGCCGATCCGGAAGCCCATCTCGGTCATGACGTAGTTGGCGCCGGCGTGGGGCGGGTCGAAGGTGCGGATGCCGCCCGGGCGGCCCAGGCCGGTCGCGCTGGCGGTCGAGGTCTCGTGCTTGAGGCCGTCGATGCGCCGCCAGTAGAGCAGCTTGAGTCCCCAGGCCAGGACCAGGGCGATCAGGGCGAAGATCGGCGCGAAGGGGGCGGAGACCCCGAAGGACCAGGTGACCGCGTTGACCCAGAGCGTGCCCGTGGCCAGCGCGTAGGCGAGGTAGAGCGGCAGGACCAGCGGATCCTGCCACTCAGGTATCGTGCGCAGGCTGGCATAGATCTGCGCCGTGCAGACCAGGACCAGCACCGCGCCCAGGGCCGAGAGCAGGGGAAAGAGGGCCCAGATGCCCTCGAGCCGGACGAAGGCCAGCCAAGCCACGGCGAAGATCACCGCCGGGACGAAGGTCAGCACGACCGCGACGGCCTCGCGCGACAGCCACGAGGAGCGCCATTGGGAGAAGGCGCGCCAGGCCCGCTCCGGATGCTTGAGGTGCCGGATCGAGGACAGCAGCCCGACGATCATCAACACGAAGGTCAGGACCAGGCAAACCAGGTTGAAGCGCAGGTCGGCGGGATGGTGCCGCGCCGCGGCCAGCAGCCCGAGCAGGAACAGCATGCCGTAGCCGGCGCCGGCGAAGCTGGTGAAGATAACGACCGAGAACGCGGGATGCATCGCGGCGTCAGTCCGCCAGCACCCGGTCGAGCCAGCCGAGGAAGCCGCCCGCCTCGGCCAGCGGCTCCAAGCGCCGGGTCTCGCCCTGCCCCGCCGTCTCGGCCCGCCGCGGCCGCGGCGGCAGGTACTTGTTGGTCGGCGCGCAGTCCATCTCGGGCATGAGGTCGTAGCCGCCGCGCGCCGCGACCAGGCGCGAGACGTCGGAGGTCGGATCCGCGAGATCGCCGAAGTGGCGCGCCGAGGCCGGGCAGGCCTGAACGCAGGCCGGCACCCGATCGACCGGGTCCAGGCCCTCGTCGGTGATGCGGTCGACGCAGAGGGTGCACTTCTTCATCACGCCGGTGCCGGCATCGAGCTCCCGCGCGCCGTAGGGGCAGGCCCAGGCGCAGAGGCCGCAGCCGAAGCACTTGTCCTCGTCGACCAGGACGATGCCGTCCTCCCCACGCTTGTAGGAGGCGCCGGTCGGGCAGACCGTGACGCAGGGCGCCTCGTCGCAGTGCAGGCAGGAGCGCGGAAAATAGACCGTGCGCCCGGGTTCTTCTCCCTCGGCCTCCAGCTCGTAGCTGTGGATGCGGTTCAGCCAGGTTCCGGTCGCGCCGGCGCCGTAGGGGTCCTGGTCGGTGAGCGGCGCCGGGTAGCCGCCGGTGTTCCACTCCTTGCAGACGACCGCACAGGCGTGGCAGCCGACGCAGGTGTCGAGGTCGATGACCAGCCCGAGCTTCTTGGCCGGCGGGGTCCCGGGCAGCGAGGTCACGCGTCCTCCTCCGGCGCGCGGAACTCGGCGCCGTAGCGCAGCTCGCCCGGGCTCTCGCGAAGGCCGCCGGGCGTCTCGACCGGGTCGAAGAAGGGGCTGGTCAGCGCCGCCTCCTCGGGCGCGGCCGGCTCCAGGCGGACCCGCAGGTCGAACCAGGCCGCCTGGCCGGTCACCGGGTCCGCATTGGCGTAGCGGTAGCCGTCGTCGCGGACCGGCAGCAGCTCGTCGATGACGTGGTTGAGCAGGAAGCCGGTGGTCGCCTCCGGCACGTCCACCGCCAGGTTCCAGGCGCCGGCGCGCTTGCCGATGGCGTTCCAGGTCCAGACCACCCGGTCGTTGACGCCGTCCATGCCGCGGACCCGCGCCTTGACCCGGTCGTGGCGGCTGATGACCCAGGCCCAGTCGTCGTCCTTGAGCCCGGCCGCGGCCATGACGCCGCGCGGCACGTAGAGCCGGTTGGCGCCCATGATCTGGCGCAGCCAGGCGTTCTGCCCGCCCCAGGAGTGATACATGGCCATGGGCCGCTGGGTCAGGGCGCTGAGCGGATAGTCGGCGGCGCCCGTCACCTCGTCCTCGAAGGGCGGATACCAAAGCGGCAGGGGATCGAAGTAGGCCTCGATCCGCGGCGCCTTGTCGGCCGGCGGCCGGACCGGACCGCGGCCGCGGGCGGCCAGGCGGAAGCGCTGCAGCTCCTCGCAGTAGAGCTGGAGGAAGACCGGCTCGGCGGCGCCGAGGAACTTCATCTCCGCGGCGTAGTCGAGGTAGCCCCGGTTGACGTGGCGGTAGTAGCGGTGCTCGAGCGGCAGCGCCCGGTGCCAGTAGCAGCCGTTCTCGATATAGCGTTCGAGCTGCGCCGGGTTGGGCGCGCCGACCCCGTCGGCCGCCCCGCCGGGGCCGCGCCAGCCGGCGAGCGAGCCGACGCCGGGCTGGCGCTCGTGGTTGACCAGGTAGTCGGAGTAGCCCCCCGGGTATTGCGGCCCGCCGCCCTCGGCGACGAAGCCGGGCAGGCCGAGCCGGGCGCCGAGGTCGAGCAGCACGTCCTGGAAGGGCCGCACGTCGCGGTCCGGCGCCACCACCGGCCGGCGGATCGAGTCGGCCGGGCCGTCGGCCTCGGAGATCGGCCGGTCGAGCAGCGACATGCAGTCCCAACGCTCGAGGTAGGTGGTGTCCGGCAGGACCAGGTCGGCGTAGGCGACCATCTCGGAGTAGTAGGCGTCGGCGTAGATGATGCGCGGGATCCTGTAGGCGCCGGTCGCTTCGTCCTTGTCGGAGAGCATCTCCATGGTGCCGGCGGTGTTCATGGCCGAGTTCCAAGCCATGTTCGCCATGTACATGAAGAGCGTGTCGATGGGATAGGGATCGCCGTTCCAGGCGTTGACGATGACGCTGTGCATCATGCCGTGGTTGGCGAGCGGCGCGTCCCAGGAGAAGGCCTTGTCGATGCGCTGCGGCCGGCCCTCGCCGTCGATCAGCAGGTCTTCCGGGCCGCGCGGGAAGCCGAGCGGCGGCCCCGGCAAGGGCGCGCCGGGTCGGATCTGGTCCGGCCGCCCGGTCGGCTTGACCGGCGGCGGCGCCGGCTTGGGATAGGGCGGCTTGTAGCGGAAGCTGCCCGGGGTATCGATGGCGCCCAGCAGGACCTGCAGGAGATGCAAAATCCGGCAGGTGTGGAAGCCGTTGGAATGGGCCGAGATGCCGCGCATGGCGTGGACGCTGACCGGCCGCCCGACCATCTTTTCGTGGCGCCGCCCGGCCCAGTCGGTCCAGGGCTGGTCGAAGACCAGCGCCCGCTCGAAGGCGACCTCGGCCAGCTCCGCCGCGATGCGCCGGATGGTCGCGGCCTCGATGCCGCAGCGCCCGGCGACGGCGTCGGGCGCATGGGCCGGATCGAGGCAGCGTTCGACCAGCAACTGGAAGGACGGCACCGCCGCGCGTCCGTCGGGCAGGGTGACCTCGCCCTTGAGCGCCGGGGTCTCGCAGGCCTCCGTGACCGGGCGCGGCGCCCCGGCCTTGCGGTCCCACACCAGGGGATTGCCGTCGCCGTCCCGGGCGAAGAGGCCTTCGTCGGCGGCGCCCTCGTCACGGATCACCAGCCAGGGCGCGTTGGTGGTCTGGGCCAGGAAGTCGAGGTCGACCTTGCCGGCCGACAGCAGCTCGTGGATCAGGGCGAGGATGAAGAGGCCGTCGCTACCCGGGCGGATGCCGATCCATTCGTCGGCGATGGCGGAGTAGCCGGTGCGGATCGGGTTGATCGAGAGGATCTTGGCGCCCCGCGCCTTGAGCTTGGCGAGGCCGCGCTTGATCGGGTTGCTGCCGTGGTCCTCGGCGACCCCGAAGAGCAGCAGGTACTTTGCGTGCTCCCAATCGGGCTCGCCGAACTCCCAGAATGCGCCGCCCAGGGTGTAGAGCCCGGCGGCGGCCATGTTGACCGAGCAGAAGCCGCCGTGGGCGGCGTAGTTGGGCGTGCCGAACATCTGCGCCCACCAGCCGGTCAGGGCCTGGCTCTGGTCGCGGCCGGTGAAGAAGGCGAGCGTCCTGGGGTCGGTCTCGCGGATATCCGACAGCCAGCCGCTCGCGAGCGCGAGGGCTTCCTCCCACTCGATCTCCTCGAATTCGCCGCTGCCGCGCTCGCCGACCCGCTTCAGCGGCTTGGTCAGGCGCGCCGGCGAGTAGTGCTGCATGGCGCCCGAGGCGCCCTTGGCGCAGAGCACGCCGCGGTTCACCGGGTGGTCGCGGTTGCCTTCGATGTATCGGATGCGGCCGTTCTTGAGGTGCACCTTGATGCCGCAGCGGCAGGCGCACATGTAGCAGGTCGTCGCCTTGACCTCCTCGGCCGCCGGCAGCGCACAGGACTCCTCCGGCACCGCCTGGCCGAGGCTGAAGCCTCTCCGGTCCGCCGGATTGGATGCCAAGTCCCGTCTCCCTCGCCTTGCCGAGACAAGGTTTTACCCTGTTCCGAGAGGGTTGGGCCATATCCGACCCGACTTGGACTGCCGTTTTTGCGGCAACTGGCTGAGGAATCAGGCGCCGTCGGACGGCCGCGGGCCGCGTCAGGCGGCGGAGCTGAGTGCCCGGTCCAAGGCCACGCCCGTCATTTCTGCGGGAACCGGAACGTCGAGCAGGGAGAGGATGGTCGGGGCGAGATCGAGCACGTTGCCGCTGGCACCCTCGAGCCCGGCCGGAAAGCCCGGCGCCCTGATCCAGGCGCGGCTGTCCGGCGTGTGGTCGCCCATGCGCTTGTAGGCCGCCTTGTGCAGGCTGTAGCGGAAGCGACCGATCGAGGGCGATTCACAGGCCTCGATGGCCCCGAGATCGCTGCGGAAGACGACGATCAGGTCGGGGACCAGCGGCGAGCGTTCGGCGCCGAAGAGGTCGTCGGCGCGCTCGACCCGGGCCACCAGGCGGCGGCCGGAACCGGGATCGGTCAAGGCCAGGAGCTCCTGCTCGATAAAGGCCATCAGGGGCTCGGCGTCCTCGGGCGGAACGATGCCGTAGCGGTCGCGGCCCCGAAGGTTGAGCCGGACCGCGCCGCAGCGGTTGTTGTTGACCGTCAGCGCCTTGCAGACCGGCGAGCCGAGCCGCTTGTCGTCCGAGCCAACGCCGGCGGTCCCGGCCCGGGCATCCAGCCACGCCGGACCGGGCAGGCGTCGCAGCCGATAGACCAGACGCTTGAGCGCCGGCGGCAGGTGGCGCAGCGGGCGGATCGCGGTCCTGAGGGCGCGTCTGGCCCCCGTGTCCGGACCGGCGCTGAGACCGAGCCGAATCAGCACCTCGGGCAGGAGCTGCGGCCCACCGATGTAGGGACCGATCCCGTGGCTGGCGACGAAGACCACCCTGGCCTCCGGGCCGGCGGCGGCCATGAGGCGGCCAAGGCCCGCGTCCATCTCCCTGTAGACCTCGCGCAGGGCGGCCCAACGGTCTTCGGGCCCGCGCTCCGATCCCGCCCGTCCGCTCCAGTTCCACTGCGGCGCCGGCCAAAGCTGGTGCCCGGCGCAGTGGCCTTCGCCGTAGACGCAATAGAAGAGGTCCCAGGCTTCCCGCTCGAGCAGATGGGCCAGCATCTCGGTCTTGCAGCGGGCGCGCGCCGTCAAGGCCTGCAGCAAGGCGGCGCGGCCTTCGCGGTGCACCAAGACGTCGCAACGCTGCTCGTGCATCGGGATCGGCCCGAAGCGCGCGCTCAACTCCTCGAACAGCGGCTCGGGATCGGATTTGGGCCCGAGCCAGAGGTCGTGTTGGGCCCATTCACGCAGCTGGATCCCGTTGAAGTCGGGCAGGAAAGCTTGAA
Organism: Kiloniellales bacterium; assembly: GCA_030066685.1. Taxonomy (NCBI): domain Bacteria; kingdom Pseudomonadati; phylum Pseudomonadota; class Alphaproteobacteria; order Rhodospirillales; species Kiloniellales bacterium. The sequence goes on from JASJBF010000035.1 coordinate 58,205, forward strand.
AGGGAACGTCGACCACGGCGCAGCGCAGGTCCGCCCGACTGCAATCCGCCCAGACCTGGTGGTCGGGGTCGATATCGCTCTCGCGCAGGCGGCGAATCGCGCCTTCTTCCGGAAAGGCCTGGCCGTAGTGGAAGAACTGGCTTTCGACATGGCACGGACGCCCTTGGACGATCTCCGTCCAGATGGCGCCGGGCAGGGTCTCCATCGGCGTATCCAAGACGATGCTGGTCGCGTCCTTCCGCAGCCGCGCAAGATTCGGCAGGTCGCCGGCCTCGGCCCAGCGTTCGAGCAAGGGTGCGCCTGCGGCATCGAAGCCAACGAACAATAGGCGCGCGGTCATGCTCACTCCCCCCTCGGAACTTGTAAGCCCCTGCTGGCCGGATCTTCACCGCCCTGCGACGCCGAAGTCACAGAAAGCCTCACGGCGCTCACAGCGGGCAGGCTTCAGGGCGCCAGGCGACTTCTGACATCGCAGAGATCCAAGTAACGGACTGGCGAATATTGACATATTAATAGAAAATAATCCAAGAAATATTTCGTGTTACAAATGGTCTAGATCAAAATGCACTCAATTCGGCTCAATTGGGCGCAGATAAGCAGCTCTAGGTCAGATTTACTGACTTTGGCGGCACGCCTTTGGTCCAGCGCGCGCACGTCCCGATTCGGCTCGGTCGCGCCTGGCCGGGGGTCTTGCCCTGATGCATCGGAGAACGGGCACTATACCAAGGGAAGGAAGTATTGACCTGTTTCATGGGCCTCATCGGCCGCCCGGGCAGGCGCGGTGCGCGGCGCGATGCGGGGCATCGGGCAAGCATCGCAAC
>JASJBF010000036.1 GCA_030066685.1 Kiloniellales bacterium
GAAGTACTGGAAATACGGGTCGGCGCATACGCGCGGGGCTACGCCCCCCAGCGCTCGCACACCGCCTCGTCGGACAGGTGGTAGATGTGCTTGAGCAGCAACAGGCCGACTATGAAGCGAGTCTCGGTCCCCGGCCGGCCGGTGTCGCTGAAGCGATCGGCCACCTGCTCGTCGATCCAGTCCCAGTCGATCCAATCGGCCAGCTGCACCAGCTCGTGGGCCATGTCGATGATCTGGTCGAGCCGGGCCCGGAACAGATCGCCGGTCTCCTCGGTCTCAGGCCGTCTGGGTCGCATCGATGCCCTCCTCGATGCGCCCAGGGAATCATGGATCGACCCCGGACGGAATCCCCAAACCGCGGAAAAATCGCAAGGTTTCGAAGGACAAATCCTCGAAATCCTGCAAAATTGATTACTTCAACCGCCTCGATTATCCAAAGACGTCAACAGCTTGGGCTTTGTTCACAGGGAACGAATGCGTGCCGAAGCGTGACGGATCCAGGCCAACACTGGCGGTCCATTGCGATACCAAGCGCGCATATTGACGGGTGGTGAGGCTCCCTCTACGGGCGGTGAAGAGGAACTGGCCGGGCTTCTTGCAGGCGGCCTCTAGGTACGCATCGATCGCATGGCGCGTTTGCTCCGTGATTTCGAACTTCACGGGACGGCCTGTCTTCTTTTGCCGGACCGTGGCCCGATCGAGCGCACAGCCGTGGGGCGCGACATCGTCGACCCTCAAGCGCACAAGATCACACCCGCGCAGCTTGCTGTCGATCGCCAGATTGAAGAGAGCCAAGTCCCGAGTTCGCCTGTCTAGCTGTAAGCGGGTCCGAATCGCCCAGACATGCTTTGGCTGAAGCGGTGGCTTCGGGCCGATCAGCTTTGTCTTGTACGAGGCGCTCCGATGGCCTGCGAAGACGCCAACATCTCGATGGCTTTGCATAGTTGTTCTCCTCGATATCTCTTGGATCAAAGGAGATCGATCGTCATGCAAATCAGCTCACCGGCTCATATCAAGCCGCAGCTGGACAGAGACGTCCGGTTTCAGGGCTATTGCTGAGGTCGCCAAAGCCCTGTCGGTACAGGGAACAATAGCCAGGAGGCGACATATGTCGCCTCCGCACGACCGTCCCCGATGTGTTGTCGCCCCGCTCGCTGGGTGGCCGGCGTCGCGACACCTAGCGGCTCAGCCGGCCACGCTCGACCCTGCGCCAAGGCGGACCATGAATTAGCATTCCACCCGGGCCATTCGGTGGCAGCCCGTTAGTGAAGTGGCTGCGTCGGAAGGCGTCAACCGACGGTTAGCCGCCTGACAGCCGACCCACGCCAACTGCCGCGCGCAGACGCGTCATCAGATCATCGGCGGTGATGACGCCGGAAGGCGATAGGTTCACGCCGCCCGCTCGCAACATGCGTGCGGTCCACGTGTTGCAGGTGTTGAACAGGTGGAACGTGCCATGCGCGTCGTAGAAGTGGCTGCCCAAGAAAAGGCCGCGTGAGACGGGTTCCGCGCGACCGCTTTCAGGGCGGACGAATTCGCCGGCGATGGCGCCGACCATCCGCCGCAAGCCGCCTTGCGTCATTGCCAGCACCTCGACATCTGCGTATGTCGGCTCCGGCGCGCTCGCGCGACCAGCCACGTGCATGACCGCAGGCGTCGCCCAGAACGCGGCATCGACCGTCATGCCAAGTGTTGGCTCCTTGGCAGGATAATATTCGCGGTCGCCCCAGCCGAATTCGAGAAACGCCGCATCGGGGAAGTCGTCGGCTTCCGGCAACAACCCGGTCGCGATCACCTCGGCGCGGGGGATGACAATCGCGGTGTGCCAGCCGTTGCTGACGACTTGGACGGCGTGGATGCGCGGACCGGCATCCGCCGGGGGCAAGGGGGGTACCGCGGCACAGGTTGCGAGGCAGCCGGCACAGACAAGCCAAACCAAAGCGCCCATCATCCGTCCCATGGGGCAGGCTAGCACCGGTTCACACGTAAGATGAAGCAACCGGTAGGCGACGGTCCGCGTATCTCGAAGTCGTGCCGCAGGCAGATTGGGGGGCTGCGTGGAGGCTTTGCGGAAGTTGCCCAAGAGGCGGATCGAACCGGAGCGACGAAAGTGGCGCACCTTGAGCGCGCATTCCAGGGATCCCCAATGAGTTTGAGAGCCGACCAGCTAACCCCGAATGACTTGAACGTGAAAAATTCTTGCAAGTATTCCGCGGTTCTAATCGCCCGGATCGAGGGGCACGAAGGTCGGCTCCGGGTCAGAGTCGGTCTTGGCGGGCCTTGCCGGGCGGCTTCAGCTGTCCGAGGCAGAGCGGACCTCAAGACCAAGAAAGCGGACCTTGCTGCCGAAGGTCCGACCCCGCGGTCTGACTGGACGTCGAACTGTCGTGACCAGGACGCGCAAGAGTAGCCACAACCGGGCTCTAGACAGTTCGTCCAGGAGTGCCGTGGCCTCGATTAGGTCAGGTGGTTCAAATCTCTCTGCAAACCAGCCATAGATCGGGGCAAGTTAATCATGAGCCTGCCCGCACGGACCGGCCCACTGCGGGCCCAGGCCCCGATTATTGTCGGTGGTAGTCACTCGGTTCGTAATGCCTGCGCCTTTAGAACGCTATACTGTCCGCGCAGATTGGTGTACAGCACCTGGCAGACAACCTCCTGGCGAACACCGGTAGCGGATTTTTCGAGCACGGTTAGATCTTGCTCACCGGGGCCCATCACGGGAGCAATAAGCCTCCCGCCAATGCCAAGCTGCTCAAGTGGCGGCGGGGGTACCTCGGTACAAGCAGCCGTGATGGCGATCCGGTCGTAGGGCTGTCGCTCGGGATAGCCTAAGCTGCCGTCGGCCAGTACCAGCACGACATCCCTGTAGCCGGTATTTTCGAGGTTTGCCTTGGCGTATTTGAAGGTCAAAGGATCGATTTCCATTGCGACCACTAGGCCCTGGTCACCCACCACCTCGCGCGCGACCGCCGTACCATAGCCAGAGCCCAGACCCACCTCGAGAAACCTGTGACCCTGACCCAGACCCAGCGGTTCATAAAGGAGTGGATAGCTATGCGGACAGGAAATGGTCGCCGTGACGCCCGGCAGCGGCAAGGGGACCTCTAGGTAGGCATAGTCCCGGTAGGGCTCCGGAATAAAATCCTCTCTCGGCACCTTCAACAGGGCCTGTCTGATGCGTTCGGATTTGAGCAGGCCTTCTGCGATCAGCGAGGCGACCTTCTTCCGGCGCTCTCGGGCAAAGGCTTCCTTGCTTTTGCTCGGCTTCTTAGATGGAGGGATGCGCCAGCCGTACATGGTTTTCCCTGGATCTCAACGAACAGGCCGATCATCCTGATGATTGCCTTCATGAGAACGGGGATATCGGCCGGCCGGCACGAACTGATGAGGTTGCCGATCAGCACCACCACGCGGGCGTGGTAGATCACTCCCGCCACCTCCAAGTCCTGACTCATGTCACGGTGGCAGGTGGCGCTCTGTCCCGCCAAGTAGGCCGGTGGCTATCAACACCTCAAGCCCATGGCAGATCGCCGCCACGGGCTTGTCGGTCTGAAGAAAATACCGGGCGATGGCCACCGCTTTGGGGTTCTTCCCCAGGCTGGCCGGCGCCTTGCCAGCGGGCAAAAGCAGCAGGTCATAGTCCTCCGGACGAACGCCGTCGAGGGTCAGCCCGGCGTCGACCTCGTGGCCGTGCTTGCCGCTGATCAGTCCCTTCTGCGGCGTGCCTAAGTCAACCTCCACTCCCTTTGTCCACAACTGGTGCAGCGGCTCGGCGAGTTCGCTGTCTTCAAGATAATCGGCGCTGATACTCAGCGCTCACGTATCCCGCTTCCGGTATCGCTCTCTTGGATCCTCCAGGTTCAAGAAATGCAGGCGACGAGCGTTGATGCAAGAGCGATAGCAGTCGAGACACTAGGATTTGCTGAGAGGGTCATCACCTGACATTTGGCGCCATGGCCGCCCAGCGGCACGTCACCATGACGCTGGAATGGTAGAGTCGTGCCGGTCAACCCATCTAGCGACCGCGGACGACCCAGCGCAGGAAAAGGTGGGCGGGCAGGCAAATTACGATCGGCACCAGAATCATTTCCAGCGCGAGATAGAGCAATGGATGTAGGAACGTCTGCGGCGCCTTCCCCGGCCCGAAGACGAAATTGATATTGTCCGGGGGCTCGGTGGCCAGGTAGGTGATTGGCAGAACCACCCACACAAGAAGAGTTTGCGCCAACAAGGCCCGCGAATCGTAGCCAAGACGGCGAAGCAAGAAGATGACGACGATGGGCAGCATCACGTGAAACAGCGAGAGTCCGCGCAGGTAGAGAGGCAATTCGGCGTCAAACATATAGCTCGTCGTCCCGAGCAGTCGGAAGCCGGCGAGGTTGACGAAAAAGTCTAGGCTCCAAGCCAGTTCGAATGGCAAGACTCCGATAGCCATCATGCTGTTCAGCAAGCGGTTCTCGAAACAGACGGCCAGGAAAACAATGAAGAGGGCGATATCGGAGGCCCAAAGGAAATTGCTTGGGCCATAGTGTTGCCAGTAGACCGGAACGAGGATGCACAGAAACAGACCATAAGTGATCTTGATCCAGAGCGGGATCCGACCGCGCCTAATCGGCATCCCTCCAGGTTCATGGTGTCCCGACACAGCCGCCATAGATTTGCATCGCCATGGGAAGTTGCAACCACATCATGGAGTGTCCCTTCTTCGCTTCGATCTCCTCTGGCCGAGCCCGCGGCAAAGCGCCCAATTCAACGACAGCGGGGTCCGGTCTCATTTCTGGAGCCAATCCGTTCTTTAGGATACCTGATCGGGCAGGACGAAATGAACCCAGGATGCCCGTGACGCATCCATCTTCTCCGCCGCAGTTGCGGCAACAGATGGACGGGCCGGTCGATGTGAGGGAATGCCTTGACGATCAAGATCTCCCTGTTCGGCAATCCGTTTTGGAGCGACAGGCTTTCGGCGCCTTCAAAGCGTCATGGATGAGGACCGGCTTGAGAGCAAGGAGCCGGCTGTCTTTGCCCTGATGAAACTGGGGACGAGGGCGTATGGGTCCCCGACCGCCAACCGGCTGAGCTGGTGAGACCGGCTCATGATCTAGGCGGGTGCTAGCACGCAGCCCCACACCGACTCGATCTTTTCTCCAAACACTTGTTCACGATAGCGGTCCAAGAAGTAGGCAATGGTTTCAACGCGGATCTTGATCGAACCGACCGGTTTGTTCTCGTCGATGTCCTTGAAGCAGAAATAGGGCGTGCCGGAACGCTCGATGATTTCCTCGATGACGGTATAGGCAGGGGCATCGTGTCCACACTTGAAGCTCGACAGTTCCAAAGCCACGAGGTTGGGGTGGCGAGCGGTGAACTTGGCTGCCCAGAGTTTCCGCGAGGTGTGCTCCGAGTAGCTGTTCTTCCATACGTCGTCGATCGACAGTGGCGATGACATGAACCCGGCGCGGACCTCCTCACCAAACAGCCGATCGAGAATGTCTGGGTCGCGTGGCAAGGCATCCTGCCAAAAGACCGGATAGCCTCGCTTCTGAAATTCCCCCAGGATTTCGTGATTGACGCCGGGGTCGTTGTGGTACGGCCGGCCCAACACCACGATACCGATACGGTTTTCCCGTTCGAGTGCGTCCAGGGCGTCGCGCGACCGCCGCCGCAATGCGGCTTCGTGGTCTTCCAACGCCCTTAACCCTTCACGTACGGCATGGAGCGATTCCTCGAAGGACAGTCCCAGCTCAGCCTTCCAGTCCTCGTACATTTGCCGCGCGCACAGCTGCGGCTCATCCAGATTGAGGAACGTCTTCTTGAAGACGATGCCGTTCCGTTCGAACAGGTCGCCTTCCTTGATGAAGGCGGCGTGGGTCGCTTCGGCGGTTGCAACCGCTGTCGGACAGGCCTTCGCGGCCTGGACATCGTCGAGAAAGGTGGGAAACGAATCTACCATTGGGAAGAAGACATGGGTCAGCGGCTTCTTCTTGTGTTGACGGTGAAGCAGGTCGTGGACATGCGGGATGCCCAGCTTGCTTGGGAAACAGGGGTCGATACTGCCGCGCTTTGCGCCGCTTTTGTAGAGCGCCTGATCGGTGTAGTCGGAGAAGACAATGTTCCGGGGCGGGACGCCGAGGGCGGCGAAGTAAGCCATAAAGAACGGCGCTTGAGCGTAGAGATTGAGAACACGCGGGAACCCAATGCGCAGCGTCTTGCGCCGCGCTACCAACGCGCCGCGCCGGGAGATCGCGGCTCGACGGAACGCCTGGAGCGGGCCGATCACGGGCGGCGGACCGGCGACCTTGTGGACTTCGGGCTGCCAGAACGCCGATCTGGCGCCCAGGGCCACGAAATTCGGGTTCTGCTCTGCCACCTCGTCGAGCGCCGCCTTGATGCGTCGCATGGCATCGAGGTCCTCGACCATGCCCTTCTCGCAGCTAGCTACAATCAGGCGCCGGTGACCGGGATGTAACGGGACCTTGGACTCGAAACTCGCCTCCGACACTCCGCCATCGGTGCCTATGTGCACATCGATGAAGCTGCGGAGGCAGTTGTTCTTGCAGAAATTGCAGCGGGTGGCCTCGCTCTGGGTGGTTCTGTAGACAATCTGCGCAACACGGTCGATCCCGATGAAGCGTGTCTTTCGACCGTGTTCGCTCCACACGCGATGGGCCTCCAACGCGCAGCCGATGGCGCCAGATTCACCGCAGTGCCGATGTACGACGATCTCTGGCTCGGTGCCGGTGCCGTGGAAGCGCGAGCGGACGAAGTCCACTTGCGCCTTGACCGCCGCCAGATTGTGCTGGGTACCGCCCTGAAGCACGAAGCGGCGGCCTAGGCGTGCAAGGTTCGGCAGCTGGGCAACGTAGAGCCAGATGTTCTTCGGCAGGACCGCTGCCAGCCCGGCCATGATCTCGTTAGGCTGCCAGCCCCGCCGCTGGAAGTCGACGATGTCGGACTGCATGAACACGGCGCAGCCATAGCCGAACTCTGGCATCGCGTCGGCGGAAAAGGCGATGTCCGCGTACTCGCGGACGTCGAACCCGAAAGCTTCGGCCGTGGCCTGCAGGAAGTACCCGTTGCCGGCGGAGCACTGGGTATTGAGCTTGAAATCCTTCACTCGCCCATCTTTGAGGACGATCAGTTTGATATCCTGCCCGCCGACATCCACGATGACGTCGGTGCCCGGATAAGAGTGCAAACAGGCCTCGGTGTGGGCGACCGTTTCCACCAGCGCCACGTCCGCCTTGAGCACGTCCTTGAGCACGTCCTTGGCATAGCCGGTCGTGCCGACGCCCAACACCTCTAGGTGCGCCCCCCGCTCTCGCACTTGGCGGGCGAGATCAGCGATGATCTCCATCGTGTCTTCTATCGGATTGCCCTTCGAAAGCCGGTAGGCCTTGGCAAGCACGCGCCGGGCGGGATCGAGCAAGACACCCTTTGTGGATGTGGAGCCGCCGTCAATGCCGAGAAACGCCTTGACCGTGACCCCCGACTGGAAGCGTACCGGCCGCCACGGCTCCGGCCGATATTGCTCCTTGAACGCGGCCAGCTCCCTCGCGCTGCTTACAAGCCTGTCCGATCCGGCGCAGCGCAAGTCCGTGACCGAACTGCTCTCGAGATGCGCGCGCAAACCCGCGTGCCCCAGATAGAGTCCCGCGAGCGGATCATCCTCCAATTCCGCCCTGCCGAACTCGACAGCGCCGATGGCGGCAAAGTACAGGGCATTGCTCGGCGTTATGATGTAGGCCTCCGCGGGTCGGGAGGGGTCGGGCAGCGCGATACCTCGCTCCTCCCAGATGCGCGGCAGATTGTGCAGCCAGCACTCCCGCAATCCGCGGATGAACGTGTTCGGCCCGCCGAGCAGCAGGACTGTCGGGCGCAGCGTGTGCCCACGCGCCAAGACCGAGAGATTCTGTTGAACGATTGATTCGAACAGCGACGCCATGAGCTCTTCGGCTGGAACCCCAACCTTCTGCAAGGAATTGATGTCGGTCTCCGCGAAGACGCCGCACTTCCCAGCGACCGGATGAAGCGCAAGCCCCCCATAACCCATATTGCGAAGCCTGGCGGGCGAGATCTTGAGCTTGGCGCTGATCTTGTCGATGACGGCACCGGTACCGCCCGCGCACTTGTCGTTCATCGAGGGGATCTTCTTTTTGGCGCCGCTCTTGAGCTCCTTGTAGACCATGATCTTGGCATCCTGTCCGCCAAGCTCCACGACGCTCTGCACCTCAGGATGGAGCTTCTCGACGGCGAGGGACACCGCGTTGACTTCTTGAACGAACTTGCCGCCGATATGTTCAACGAGGGCAGCACCGCCGGAGCCCGTAACAAAGAGCCGGACCGCCTCGCGCGGGGCATCGGGAAACGCCGCCGCGATGGCATCCAGGAACTCAAGCGACTTCTCGGCCTGGCGGCTGCCATGCCGCCGATAGTCCTGCCATAGAATTCGCTGGCTGACCGGTTCCACGACCACCGCCTTGACCGTGGTGGAGCCAACATCGAGGCCAATCAACAGGGCGACGCCAGGCGTATCGGCGGCCGCGGCTGGCCTGACCGCCGGCTCCGCAGGCCTCTTGAGCGGCGGAGCCACGGCCGTCTTCCCAGTCTGCCTGCCGACCATTCCAGGGCAGGCCTGGCAAGTCGCGCAGCCGCCAAATTCTCGATCAGACTTCGGCCGGCCGTTCCGCGGGCAGCTCATGGCGGCCTCCTTTGACGGCGTGCCCGCAGGGCGCCCAAGTTGGATCGCGATCCATGCGCCGGCTTACATGTAGGACGAAGTTGGCAGCGCGCCCGACAAAGCCCAGTGTGTGCGCGACAGGGCACAGCGGGCGGCGCAGGTCGTGGTGCGCCGCAACAAACGCGCGGATTTGCCCTAGGGTGTATCCGCTGCGCACCACGGCCGCGCGAAACTCCTCCTTGCTCCTCGACTTGGCCTCGCCCAGTGCCATCTGCACGCGGGAATAGGCGTTGATGTCGCCTTCGCCCGAGGTCTCAACCGGCAAGAAAATCATCTCGGGATAGTGGGCGAGCACGGCCGCCTGGGCACCGTCGGACTGCGTGGAGGGCATGCAGCCAAAGGGCTTGAGCGAAAGCACCAGATGCGCCAGGTCGCGATTGCCATAGTAAATGTTCTTGGCCACTTCGAGATGTCCCTCGCCGCCGCCGCAGCGGCTGTTGTAATAGGGGTGACCGACGCGTTGCAGCTCGAATTGGTTGGCCAGCCGATGTGCGGTGGCGCCGAGCGCCCGGCGCCGGCTCTCATAGGCTCGCACCAACAACTTCTCGACCAACGCGACGAGGCTCATGTCCCGGAGGTGGCGCGCCCGCAACACAAGACCTTGCCACGCGCCCGGCTGGATCTCTTCCTTGCCGAGGGCCCGGCGGTCGGCCATAGCCAGACGGGCGTAGTGCACCGAATAGTGAATCCAAGTCGTCACCGGCTCGACCAGCGCCTCTGCGCCCTCGTGCTCGAGGAAGCGAAACATGTGGAAGTTGCCGTCGCCCTCCGTGGTCTGAGCCCAGAATTCGCCGGTGATCTTGGCGATCGGCTTCGCCCGCGTGTAGTCGACCTCTATCTCGGCATCGATCAGTTCGCGGCAGCACTGCAATGTCTCCAGATAGCGCTGGCCGCGCCACTCTTCGAAGAGCTTGGCAAAATCCTGGGGGGCGCCCAAGCCGGTGACCCTCGCCAGCAGTTTGTGCAACAAGCCAGCGCGCCCAGTTCCGTCCGCCCCAGAACGCAATGCCGCGCAACAGATGCGCAGGCATTCTTCGAGTACGCGATCCGTGATCCCCTTCCGCAACTCGTAGGGACGGATGTGATAGGCGACTTCGTTAAGCAAATCGCCAATGAATATCGCATTGGCGAGCGTCGCGAAGAAGGTCAGGTTCATCTGCAGACCCGCCTCGGCATTCGACTGCGGGAACCCGCCTTCCTGATTGAAGATCAAGACCCGGAAGCCGTCGAAGCCCGCGTTGCGCAGGGCTAAGCGATACTCGGCTTCGTACATCCCAAAGCGGCAAGGTCCGCAAGAGCCGGCAGTCGCAAAGACGTAATCTGAAAGGATGCTCTCCGTCGGAACGTTGGCCTCGTCGCGAAGTCGTTTGAGGTGGTTGATCAGAGCCCCGACGTTGAAATAGGTCGGGTTGCACTGGCCATTGTTCCCGTACTCCTTGCCCGTCTGGAAGTCGGCCTTAGTAGGCGTCGGCAGCGCCGCCGCCCGGTGACCCAGGCCCTCGAGCGCTGCCGCAACAAGCCTGTCGTGCCCAGTCGTGAGACCACCGACAAGCACAGTGACGCGCTCTCGCTCCTCAAGCGTGAAAGCTGGCTCCGCTGGGCGCCGAAAATGATGGCTGGGCGCCGCCGTCACCGCCGCCGCTCCTGACGCGGCTCTGTGCCGATCCACTCTCGGCGAATCGACGGTTCGTAGCCCGGAGGCGTCCCTCCCTTTGCCCCCACGAAAAAGATCTCCGACCATGATCTCGACGAAAGCTATGGCAAATGACCTCAACCATTTGCTCGTCTTCCGTGCGGCCGCATTGATTCAACGCAACAAAATGTTGGAACCCGCCAGCGTTCTGTGAGCGCCGGATTGCATCGCGGGCTCGCTGGAGTTTCGACTTCGCTCGTGTCGCAGAAAGCCACTCGAACGCGCGGTGGGGATCATGAACGATGGGAAGCGGCGGTGTCAGCGCCGGGAAGTCCAAAGAAAAGGAGCTTCCACGGCCGGCGACGGCTTACGACGTTATGTACCGGTGTCGATTTTGGCCGGTCCCATGGGATCAATGCACCCGCGAAGGCGACGGTTGGAGCTATTGATTGCAGTGGGCCTTGGTCGGCCGACCAGAGGCACCGAAATCGATCCTTTCGATACACCTTTGGGACCGTCTAGAATCGAGCACCTATTTGTCCCAAGAGAGATTTCTCTAAAAAGGCATGTACATATCAGCTAGGCCCGCGCCTGCCCGACACTTCGTTGGTTGGATGAACCGTCGCGACAATGGCGCGCCCGCTCGGTTACGTGCCGCTTCGGTGTCTGCGCCGGCAACCTGGTACCCGCATCTGCCTGGCTGTCTCCAGGTCATCCCGGATTGCTGCCGACAGTCTCTCGGGCAAGCGGGTGGGGCCACCGGGAAATGTCAGCTCAAATGAGATCTGCCCTGTCTCGCAAGTCACATTCCCAGCGGTGTCGCGGCCGATGCGTGTCTCGCCACTAGCAGTGAGCCCTTCTGGCCCTGGATAGCAGGGCGTAGTATTCTTGGATAATGGAGGCACCGAAGCAGTATCACCGGCACGAGCATTCGGGAAACCTGCAGCTTGTCATGGACGCTGCGGGGCTTCTGCAGATACGCGAATTCGACCTGTTTCGTCTTGCCTGGTGTCGCTGGTGGGGCGACGAGCCCGACGAGAAGGCGCTGGAAGAATGTTTTGTCGCCTATATGTTCCAGCAGACCCTGCCAATTTGGGTGCGCCACTATTGCCGCGAGGTCTTGGAGCGTGAGTGGGATGGTCGCCTCGACCCGGCGGAATTCGGGGTCAATCCGGTAGCGCGTCGCGAGCCGCCGGTGGGCCTCGGTAAGGCCTTTGTCGGGGTGACGGTCGCCGTATCGATCGTCCTCTATCCTCTGTTGCTCGAGGCCACCTACGACCCGCAAACTTCGGCACCGCTCGCGTGTGAGACGGGCATCGGGATGCAGTTCTTCGCCGGCCTTGCCCATGCTCTTGCTGGCCGGGAACCGCCTGGTTGCCTGCGCCCAGAGCTGGAACCCAAATGGATTGAGCCAGGGATGAACTAGATTGGGACGGACCTCTTGAGCAAGAAGGGTCGGGAGTTCGTGCGTAAGTATGGTCTGGCGGTATTCCTGGGGGTGCTCGCCATCGTCCTTTTCCTCCTCTTCAGCGGCTACCTCACCGGAGAATGACTGACGACAGCTCTGGCCGATGCTACCGATGAAGAAGACAAGCCCCACCAGTGCGGGGTGTCGACGGGGCTCGCGGCAAGATCAAGCAGTATTTGCTTTCCAGCGGAGCAGACCATCGAAGAGGCCTTTGATCGGATAGGAACCTATTACGGTTGTTGAGAGGCCATGATCGTTCACGATCTCGATCTCTGTGCCTTGCGTTGCTGCTACAGCTGCCGGCTGTCCAGGTGGTTCGCCCTTTTCAGGCCGAGCGTCGAATTCCGAGGCCGCACCTGGAAGATCACCCGGTAGGTGCCCCAGATTTCGGGCGCCGCACTCAGGGCGTTGGGCGGGATGCGGTGCAGCCCAGACGGGCGCCAGCTCCCATCGATCACGCTGGTCACGTGCGGATTGTCGACCTCCAGGGTCACGGACTATTTGCGCTCCAACACAACATCGGCGAGCCGGTCCGCCAGCGCCACGCCCGCCACCTCCGGGACGAGTGAACAGCCCTGAAGGCCCAAGAGCGCGCGGCTCCCTTCTGCCAGAAGGCGGCCATTCATGGTGATGACGGCAGCGCTGGCGGCCCGGCGCCCGCTCACCGCGCCATCGGCACCGATGAGCACCTTCCACACTTGTCCGTCGTTGCCGTTCCGTTTGCTTGCCTCTCAAGGTTCGGAGACGTGATATCCCTGGTCAGGAATGCTTTGCCATCCTGAGCCATTCACGCCCAATCGAGAAGCATGGTTCCGTCGCCTTGCTCGAAATCAATGCGGCTCTTGCAGGCGCCTGATCCAATCGCGGACTTGGCCCGCGCCGGAAGGAAGGAGCGATGCTGACCCTTGCCTCGGCCCTAACCAGGACGGTTCGCCTTCACGGCCAACGCCCCGCGATTCTGCACGCCGAGGGGAACCTCACGTGGGAGGCGTTCGCTGGGCGCGTCGCCCGTGCGGCAGACGTGCTCAGGTCCCTCGGCGTCGAACGCGGGCAGCGCTTCGGTATCCTTAGCCGCAACAGCTCTCGCTGTGCAGAGCTGATGCATGCCGGCTACCGGATGGGGGCAATCCCGGTTCCCGTTAATTACCGACTTGCCCCTCCGGAGATTGCCTACGTTCTCGACAACGCTGAGTGCGCGGTTCTGGCGCTCGATAGTGCCTTCGCGGGCCTTATGAATTCGGAAGACCTCGCCCCCTGGTCCCGGAATGTCATCGTCCTCGGGCCATCGCGGGCCGCCGAGCCTTGGCCGCAATATGATGTGCTGATGGAGCAGGCGCAGGACGTGGAGCCTGGCGAATGCACCGAAGAGGACGATGCCCTTCTGCTCTATACCGGTGGCACGACCGGACGCCCAAAGGGTGTCCCTCTGAGCCATCTGAACATCGTCTCGAATGCCCTTCAGATCGGGTTCGAGCTTGGCCCACACAGCGAAGATGTCTTTCTGCACGTCGCTCCCATGTTCCACTCGGCGGATCTGCTCGCGACACCTTTCGCGATGGCCGGAGCCGCCCATCTGTTCTTACCCGAGTTTTCGGGACCGGCCGTGCTGGAAGCGATCCAGACCTACCGGGTCACGGCTACCTTGATGACCCCCACCATGCTCATCTTGGCAATGCAGGAACCCGACATCGGCAGGTACGATCTGTCCAGCCTCCGGCAGGTAATCTACGGTTCCTCGCCGATGCCGGTGGAATGGATCAGGAAGATGGTCGAACGGTTCAGGGGTGTCGAGCTCGTTCAGGCCTATGGACTTACTGAAACGTCCCCTATTTTGACTTTGCTGCACGCGGCCGAACATGAGACAGCGGTGCAGACCGGCCGGTATGAGGTCCTGAAGAGCGCCGGCCGGCAGGTCCCCGGCGTCGATATGAGGGTCGTTGACGCCGAGGACCAAGAGGTTCCGGCCGGACAACCCGGCGAGGTGATCGTGCGCGGTCCCAATGTCTGCAAGGCATACCTCAAACGACCAAAGGCGACCGAGGAATCGTTCCGCCACGGTTGGTTCTACACCGGCGACATCGGTCGTATCGACGAGCGCGGTTACCTCTATCTGCTCGACCGCAAGAAAGACATGATCATAACGGGCGGGGAGATGGTTTTCTCGTCCGAGGTCGAGGCCGCGCTGTACCAGAATCCCAAGGTTCACGAGTGTGCCGTGATTGGCGTGCCGGACGAGACATACGGCGAGGCGCTGGTCGCAGCCATCGTCCCGGCACCCGGCCAAAGGTTGACCGAGGAGGAGCTGATCGCGCACTGCCGGGGCAGAATTGGCGGCTACAAGATCCCTCGCCGCTACGTTTTCCTGGACCAGCTTCCGAAGAGCGCGATGGACAAGATCCTCAAGACCGAGCTGCGCCGGATCTACGGCGAGAAAGAGTGAACAGGCACCCATGGACATCGAGGGCAAGAACGCGCTTGTGCTGGGCGGTGCTGGGTTGGTCGGGCTCGCCGTGTGCCGGGCGTTGCTCGCAAAGAGTCCGGCGTCTCTGGTCGTGGCTTCACGGCAACGGCCGAGAGCGCAGCAGGCGACCGAGAGGCTAAGGGCTGAATTCCCTCAGACCTCCACGCGGATAACACCCATGTGGGGCGATGTCTTCATCCGCAGCGACTGGCAGATCGATGACGGCCACCCCCGCGCTGCCGCTCTTGCGGACCCCGAAAAACGTCGCCGTCTTGTCGCCGACATTCTCGATCTGCTCGACGAGGACATCGTCTCGTCTTCCATGCTCAGCCGCGTGATTGAAGGGCGAGCTGCCGGCTTCGACACGCCGGCAGCTCAGATTGTCGTGGACTGCATGAACACGGCGACGGCCGTGAGCTACCAGAACGTCTATGCCTCGGCCCAACGTCTGGCGAGCATGGCGCAGGCAGATCCCGATGCAAGCGATTTGGTTGGAGAGCTGGAGCTCTTGTTGGCATCCCTCTATGTCCCCCAGCTGATCCGCCATGTGCAATTGCTTTACGAGGCTATGCGGCGCGCTGGCACTGTAGCCTATGTGAAGGTCGGCACGACCGGGACCGGAGGCATGGGGCTCAACATTCCGTACACCCACGGTGAGGAGAAACCCTCGCGCTTGTTGCTGTCGAAGGCTGCCCTCGCGGGCGCGCAGAGCCTGCTGACATTTCTTCTGGCGCGGACGCCGGGCGCTCCGCAGATCGTCAAGGAGATAAAGCCGGCGGCTGTAATCGGTTGGCGCGAGATTTCACACGGCCGAATTCGCGCTGGCGGACGCGACATCGCAGTTCACGATTGTCCGCCCGATCAGGCTGTCTCCATTCGGGATCGGGCAAATCTCTCCGAGCAGGGCGCCTTTGGTCGAAGTACAGGCGAATACCTGGAGGGTGTCTACATACAGACCGGCGAAAACGGCCAGTTCTCGGCCGCCGAATTCACGGCGATCACCGCTATCGGCCAAATGCAGCTGGTTACGCCCGAGGAGATTGCTGAAAGCGTCGTCCGGGAGCTTTCTGGAGGAAACACCGGACGCGATGTCATTGCTGCTCTCGACGCGGCCATCACGGGCTCATCTTATCGGGGCGGGGTTTTGCGCCAGGCCGCCATCAACCGTTTGCACGCATTGGAAAGCGAACTCGGGGAGTCGGTCGCCTTCGAGATTCTGGGGCCGCCCCGACTCTCCAAGCTGCTGTTCGAAGCCCATCTGCTGAGGCGGGTCTGCAAGACCCTGCCAGGTGTACTGGCTCGGGAACCCGACACGCTCGCGGCCGACTTGGAACGTCATGTTTGCGATAGCGCGGAGCTGCGCAAAGCCATGATCTCCATAGGCATTCCGATCCTGCTGTCGGATGGAGAAAGATTGCTGCGCGGCCCGGCGATCAAGTCCAAGAACCCTTATCATGGCTGGGTGGACCTCACAGTTTCAAATGTGCGGGCTTGGCAAGAGCGTCTGAGGTCCGTTCGCGACACGCTGCGCCGGGAAGCCGATGGGGACACGTCGTCCCTGCACGATCGCGCTTTCGCCTCCAGCCGCACCTGGTGCGCCGAAGACGGGGATTTCGACATCGGAGAAGTTGTCGCGTGGATCTTTAATACGGAAGAGCAGGGGCAGCGCGGGAAAGGTTAGTGACCGGGCTCTTAAGGCTTGCTCTTGCGGCCTTCCAGGTCAACGCGAGAAGCTTAGAAAGGATCCGGTCTGCAGAAAGCAAGGGATGTCATGCTCGACCTCCCCATGACCGACGACGAAGCGCTGCGGACGGGATTTACGCTCGATGTTTCCGAATACTACAACTTCGGCTTCGACGTTATCGAGAGATGCGCCTTGGCGGCCGACAAGACAGCCTTCATTTATGTCGGCCGCTCGGGGCAGACGGCTGAGGCTCAACTGTGGTTGAATCTTGCTGAAGGACGCGATGGGCAGTTCGCCAAGTCCCAGATGCATTGTCGCGCGAGCAAGCTAACCGAAGCCGAGCTTCAAGAAGCCACTGCCTTGGCTGAGTCCTGGCAACCGGGCGACTGCGAAGCTGATCTGGGTGGAGCAGCAGCCAGCGCGACCAACTAGCGCTCTTGATGTCACCTTCGGGTCAAAATGCGTCTTCCTGGAGCACCCCGAGGGATGTCCGAACTTGGGGGAAAATCGGTCGCGGTCGGCTGAGACTTCAGATTTCTGGCCCCTCACGGATGCGCGGTAAAGCGGGCGAACACCGTAGGGTGGTCTCGAGAGACGATACTTTCGATTTCGATTTCAAGGCGCCACAGCCGATGCTGAAGGAAATGCCCTCCTTGGCCCAGTCGAGGGGACCTCTGGCAGGTCTTTGGGCTCCAACCTGAGTTCTTTGGTGATCTTTCACAGCATGTCCCCGCAGGCCTCGACCAAAAAAAGTTTCTCGGATTTCGCGGCAATATGCGGTGGGTTAGTCACCCGGTCGTGCGGTCAGCGCTGTAGGGATTTGAGCCCCCCATACCCTGCAATCGCTTACCCGGCAGCGCCTGATACCCCCCTCACCTAATTCCGGCTGAGCAAAAATCCGATTAGGCCGCCGGTCGCAGAGCCAAAAGTTCTAGGTTCTTGGCCGCCCCCCTTTCGCTAATGACCAGGCGAGGGGCCAGCTGAAGTCGAATATGCCCTTGCCCAAACCGCGACGACGCTCACCAGCAACTATTTCGCCGCCAGCAATCAGCGACCTTAGGCGCAAACAGGCTACGCGCTGACAAAAACACGCCGACTACTTCCGCCGACGCATCATCCGCCACCCAAGCTGCAGCGGGCCAGAAGCCGGCGCAGCGCGTCGCGCAATAACAGGCGTCGCTTCCCGTGCAGAGCGAGCTGCTCCTCGAGCTCTTGCCAAGCCGGCCACCACTTCGAGGCCGACGGCTGCGTTCTGAGCACGTACTCGACCACGTCGGCAGGCCACTTGCGGAGCTCTCGCGCGTAGAACTTGGACTGCGCGACAAGATCCTGGGCGTCAGTCAGCCGACCCTGCGTCATCACCCTGACTCTGCCGAGAAGAAGCATGATCTTGTGTTCGGCCATTGGTGCGCAGGCTTGTTCGACCAAGCGCAGATGTTCGCCAACGACGGCCGCAAGACCGTCAGGTGGATCGCCCGCCAGCTCGTAACCGATCAACTCGACGTCCCAGCCGCCCCATTCAGTCGTGCGGTCCCTTTCGACGGGCTTCAGCAGCGAGTCGACCGTAGATGGCAAGGACGCCAGAAGGGCCCGCGTTCGCTCCGATGGCTTTGGCCCTTGATCGGCGCTCGTCGGCAAACCTGCGCTCGTTGCGGACCCAGGTCTGCCAGGCGCGGTTCCAGTCGTGCTTGAGGCCGGCTTTGCCGGTTTTGTTGTGCCAGTATTCGGCGAAGTTGGGGGCGATATGGCTTCGGAGATATGCTTCATCGAATCCGTGCTCCAAACCATAGGCGATATCGCGCACGTCCGGCTGCCAGCCGTTAGGCAGCCTGGTGCCGACGTGCTCGACTTTGCGGCCCTGCTGTTTGGCTGGCGGGCCCACAGCAGGGAGATGTTCAGTGTTTGACGATTTCAAGCCAGACTGTTGGGCGAGGAACTCAACTCCGTTGCCGGGCGCCAACGGGGGGACTATAGGGGGGCCTCTTCTGAGCGTTTAACAAGATCTCTTATAGGGCTGGCTTCTGCTGACAAATCAGAAACTTGGCCGGTCGGCTTGATTACTGTCTCGGCGTTTTTGTCATCTGTATTGATGACTTTCTCCTCCGGACGGTCATCAAGATTGACGACTTCTTTCTCGAGATCGTCGTGATTTATCACGCGGACAATCTTCTCCCTCTTATCCTTCGGGTTCGGACCGACCTGGATGTAGCCGCAAGCAACAAGTTCCCGGTCGTACCGATTCAAGTTGCGGTAGTGGATTCCGGTTTCGCGCGCGATGGTCGACCGCCGCGCGTAGCAATAGCGGCCGTTCCTGCCGTTGCGATCGTGATAGCCGTAGCAGGCGAGCAAACGCAGCGCCCCGGCCGAAAGCCTGCGGTCGCTGAACGCTCGCATCGGAATCTGGCCGAATGCGCTCGCCATCACGATCCCCCGGACTTGGTCAGGACGCCGGCGAGTTGGCTTCCTCCACCCTCTCTTCGATCCAGGCCTGCACGATCTCCTCCGGCCAGCCGATCCGGCGCGTTCCGATCTTGATCGGCTTGGGGAACCTGCCCTCGCGAGTCATGCGCCACAGCGTGACGTCGGAGACGCCGAGCAGCTTCATAATCTCGGGCCTGCTGAGGATCTTCATGATGTCACCCTCGATGAGCTTGCGTTGGGTGACGTTTCAATAATCACGCCTGCGGCCCGAAAGCAAAGCCGAATCCGTCCGAGCAAAAGCGTTAGTGTTCGGACAATCGCCGGCACCTGAAGTAAGCCAGCGCGCCGCGTAGGTCGCATCTCTGGAGCGAGGGGACGTGAAGAGTCAAAAACTTAAGGATGATCAGCAATTGGCCGACCATCATAAGGCAACGGCAGAGCCGCAGGCCCTTCAAGTGGGGTTTTGGCGGGCGGCAATCCGCTGGCAGCCCACCATCGGGAGGATGCGTTTGCGGCGTCGCTTTCCTTGGCGTCTTTGATCTGCTTGTACAGCTTTAGGACGTCAAGGCCGGCCTCGGCGGCGACCTCGGCAATGATGCTCTCTTCCTCGCGTTCGGGCTGGCGCTGTCGCCGGACATACACGCCCGCCTCCGCCTGCGCGTAACGGCAGCTCTCCATCCAGCCGGAGAGCAGCGAAACCTCGAGGCCGGACTTACGCGCAACCTCCGCGATCACGCTCTTTTCGGACCGCTCCGGTTCGGCCTCACAGACACGGCTC
Source organism: Kiloniellales bacterium (assembly GCA_030066685.1). NCBI lineage: Bacteria > Pseudomonadati > Pseudomonadota > Alphaproteobacteria > Rhodospirillales > Kiloniellales bacterium. The sequence goes on from JASJBF010000036.1 coordinate 19,186, forward strand.
ACCCAAGCGCCGGCCGTCCCGCTCTGCCGCGGGATCGGCGCCCTTGGCGATGGCCGCGACATGGTCCCGAGCGGCCGTGCGGGCTTCCGCCAAACTGACCGCCGGGAAGGGTCCAATACTGAGGCGTTGCTGCCGGCACTGGCGGCCACCGCCGGGCCGGTACTTGAGCGTCCACGTCTTGGCGCCGCGAGGCGTGACGCGCAGACAGAGGCCCGGCGTCGCCGCATCCCAATACTCGATAAGGCGATTCTCCGGCCGCACGCTTTCACAAAACCTTGCATTCAGGTTCATCTTAGGCATATCCGTCCCGCCTTGCGCTTCTTGCTCGTTGGTTCGCTGTGGTCCCACTGTGGTCCCACCAAATCGAAGCTTGATGAAAGAAAGAGCAACTTTCAGAAAGGAGGATAAAGAGAAAAAAACAAGCGTCGTCAAATGCTAACGACTTCATACGACTTCATGCCCTTTCCGGATAATTCGCCTGAAACAGGCTGTTAACCACTGGGTCGCTGGTTCGAGTCCGGCCCGGGGAGCCAATCTTCGAAATGGCCGTTGGAGACCCCTCCAACGGCCATTTTTGATCTCCAAAGCTTCATGACTCTCATTGATTTCAGATGTTTGTTAGCTTCCCTTCCTGCGACTTTCCGTTCTTCCGGGAACAGTCCGAAAGTCGCAAGCTGAGCATCCTCGACTTGGCCCCTGGGATCACGACACTGGAGAGTGATCCGCCAGAACGAGACCCAATTGCCGCGATCGAAGCAGCCAAGGGGAAAACCCGCTGCGGCAGTTCCAAGCAGAGGAGTCGGTGAATTGCTCGTTTCGGTTGGAAAGTGTTTGTTGACCTAATGGATGTTACGCCGCCAAAGCAGGCGGACCAGCCTTCGACGGCTGCGGATCGCGGGCGTCAGAAGGAGCAACACATGAGCAACATCGGAAGAGCATTGGTGATCTCGGCGATCCTGGCAGCTCCTGCCACGGGGGCTTGGGCCGAAATGCCAAAGGAGCTCAAGGGATCCTGGGTCCTTGACGTCGCAGCGACAGAAAGGCACGTGACGACCTCCCCCCAGTGGAAGGCAGAGGATGCGAAATACCTTCCAATTTTCGTGAAGCAAATGTCCCAGTTTGTCTTTGAGTTTGAAGAGAACGCTATCGTCTCGTCCATGAGAGGCAGGCGGCAAATCCTTCCGGTGGTGCTGAAGGAGAACAGCGGTAAGACATACGTCTTCGAGGGAACGATCCGCGACAAGAGCGTTACGGTGACGGTCTCCTTCGTCGATGATCGAACCATCAACATTCAGTCCTCTGCGACTGATGACATGGATTACTACTTGTGGAAGCGGGGTCAGCCGACCGACAAGGCCGGTGCTGACGACAAGTCACTCGCGATAGAGATAATGAAGAAGGCTTTAGAGACGCCCTCTAACGAGGCCGGTGAAGGCAACAGCGAGTAGCCGCGTCCGATCCGCAGCGATTGGATCGCCAACAAGAACAATGGGGGCGGGCCTCTACGGCCCGGCACTTTGTGCGTGGGGCCCTTCTGAAGGTCGGTTTGGGGCCGTCGGCAGCGTCTCCACCGCAGGGTTCGCCGTTGGCGGCTTCGATCCTTGCCATCGGCAAGCCGAGCAACCCCGATGCCCCCGCCTTGCCGCAGGCTTCGGGGACCCTGACGAGCCGCAATGTGCGTCGTTGCGATGGACCGGTGGCGCGCGCTTGCCTTTCAGGCCCCGCCCTCGCTCAGCGCCCTGTCGATCTGCGCCTGGCTGAGCCCGGCCGCCTCGGCGGCGCGAAGGATCGCCCACCAGGCCTCCTCAGGCAACGGAATCCCCTCGGCCAGGCGGGTCTCGCGGGTGCGCCGCTCCGGTTCGCCCGGCACTAGGACCTCGCCGTCGGGCGCCGCGGGTTTCGCGCTCTTGAAGAAGTCGACGTACTGCCGCACCTCGGTCGCGAAGTGATCGTCGGAATCGAAGAATCCGAGATCCATGTAGATCGACAACATGCCGTTGGTCAGGGGGCGCTCGCCGGGACCGCAGCAGCCGGAGCCCGTCAGAGCGCCCGCCAGCAACTCGATCATGAAGGACAGCCCGGAGCCCTTGTGTTCACCCATGGCGCGAATCGCGGCCGAGCCCCGCCTGGGATCGGGTACGCCGGTCGCCCGGTCCTGGCCATAGAACAAGGCGGGGTCGGCGGCGAGGCTGCCGTCGCGATCAATCAGGCTGCCTTCGGGAATCGGCGTGCCGCCATTCAAGGCGACCATGACCTTGCCCTCGGCGACCACCGAGGTGGCGAAGTCCAGGATCAAGGGCGGCTCCTCCGGCAGGGGCACGCCGATCGCGACCGGGTTGGTGGCCATGCGCCGCTCGGCACCGCCGAAGGGCGCGACCAGGACGCTTCCCGAGACGTTGACGAGATGGATCGAGACCTGTCCCGCCTCGGCCGCCATCTCCGCCCAGTCGCCGATGCGGCCGAGGTGGCCGGACCGGCGCAGCGCGATGATCGACACCCCGGCCTGCCGCGCCTTGTCGATCCCGAGCTGCACAGCCAGGGGTCCGATGGTCTGGCCGAAGCCGAAGTTGCCGTCGGCGACGGCCATGACCGGGCTTTCGGTCACGATGCCCAGCTGCCGGTCGGGCTTCAGGCCGCCCTGCTCCATCCAGTGGCAATAGCGCGGCACGCGGATGACCCCGTGGCTGTCGTGCCCGCTCAGGTTGGCGCGCACCAGATAGCGTCCGATGCGGGCGCTCTCCTGGGGCGAGCATCCCCGCGCCTGAAAGATCTCGCCGACAAACCGGCTGAGCGGTTCCGCTTGGATCAGCACCTGCGAACCCTCCCCGAGTCTCATGATCGATACCCCATTTGCCGTCGCCATCGGCCACCGGACGGAAGGGCGCCGATCGGAGGACGATACGCGCCGCATCCCGGGTTTGCATAGCGCGAGGCGGCACCGCCGCCTTGGACCGCCGCGGCTCACGAAACGACCCTGGATCGTCGCCGGCCCGCTCGGCCCGAGGGTTCTTGTCGCGGGGCGACGGCCCGGATCGTGGCGCGCCGCGCCCAAGAGGCAAGAGGCAGGGCCGTCGAGCAATGAGTGGCACGCGCGAGCCATCTGCGGAGCGCCAGTACACGCCGGTGTGCTAGGCCTAGGACTGCGGACCGCACGCCCTACGCTGCGAAGACTGTTTTCCGGTGGAACTCGCGCCGTGGCTGCGAATAGAGTCCGGTCATGCTTCCGAGACCGATCCCGGCCGGCCCGGCCGTCCGGGCCGGTGTCGACGGCCTGGCCAGGCGGCCCCCTGCCCGGAAAGGAGAAGCGATGGACGAAGATCTGACCGCCCGGGTGCGCGCCATCGAGTTCCTGATGACACGCCTTGTCGCCCACATCGCGCTGCAAAGAGACGATCCCAAGTCTGCGCCGGCGGTGATCGACGCGCAGCTCGACAGCCTGCTGCAGTCGGCCGAGCTTGGCAGCCGGGCCAAGTCGGCGCTCCAGGATATCTTCGAGGACGCCAAGCGCCTAGCCGAGGCGACGGCCAAGACCGGACGCTAGAACGGCCTGCATTCACTTGAACGCGGATAAGCTGCTCTACCTATGTGAAATAGATCAAATTATCCCCGCTCAATTGAGTCCAATTGAACGGGGTTTGATCCAGGCCCTGGACCTGCGCTCCCGGAAGGGCAGCCATTCGCGCTTGTCTGCTGCGCCGGTCGCCGCCATCTGCCAGCATATCGAACCATGGGCACTCGGAAACACCGACATCCCCGGCGTCACCGCCGGCCCCTGCTGGCGGCGTCGGGGCTGATTTTCGCCTGCCTCCCCACCACGGGGGGGATGGCGGCCGAGTGGGGCCAGTGGAGCCCCTACCCCAGCCGTCCGGGCCTGTTCCACGAGCGCTGCGGCCGCTGCCATGACGAGGCGGGCAGCTTTGCGGCGGCACACTTGAGGTTCGATGCGGGCGTGCTGCGCACCCGGCGCAGCGGCAAGGCGCTGCAGACCTTCCTGCGCGGGCATCCGGGCCGGCTGGACGCGGCCGAGCTCGAGGCTTTGCTCGCCGCGCTGGCGGCCATCGTCACGACCGGCGGCCAGTTCCGCCAGCGCTGCGCCATCTGCCACGGCGAGGCCACGCACTTCGCAAGGGGCCGGCTGGTCGTCCGGGACGGGCGTCTGCTCGGCCGCTATTCTGGCCGCGACGTCGAGGCCTTCCTGCCCGGTCACGGCCGGCTCGACGCCGAGGGTGCGGCCTTCTTCGGCGACCTGTTGCGCCGCGTTGCAGAGAGGGAGGCGCAACCCTGACCCGCCACCGTATCCGCAACCTGGCTCTGGCGTTGGTCTCGCTCGTCTGCCTGGTCTTCACCGGCGGGGTCGTCGCGACCCTGATCCTCAAGCCGGAGGCCTTCGACAGCGCCATCGGCGGGCCCTTCGTCCTGGAGAACGCCGAGGGCGCGCGCGTCACCGAGGCGAGCTACCGCGGCCGCTACATGATGCTCTACTTCGGCTACACCTACTGCCCCGACGTCTGCCCGACCCGGCTGCAGGAGATGACCCTGGCCCTTGAGGCGCTGGAGGCCGAGGCGCCCGGGCTGGCCGCGCGGATCACCCCGGTCTTTATCACGGTCGACCCGCGGCGCGACACGCCCGAAGCCCTGCGCGCCTACGCCGCCCACTTCCACCCGCGCCTGGAGGCCCTGCGCGGCAGCGAGGCCGAGATCGCCGAGGTGATCCGGTCTTTCCAGGGCTACGTCAACTACGTGCCTCAGGCCGAGGGCGCCGACTATCTCGTCGACCACACCGCCTACGTCTATCTGATGGGCCCCGACGGCGCCTACGTCACCCACTTCACGGCCTTCGACGACGAGACCGAGATGACCGCCCGCCTGGCGCGCCTGGTCGATTAGAAGCAGTACTTCCAGAGGTCGTTGGCCATTGCGACCGCCAGTCCCCACTTCGCCCAGAGCAGGAAGCAGAGCGCAGCGCCCGCCGAGGCCAGGCTGCTCCAGAACAGCCAGAGCAGCCACCTGGGAACCGGCGGCGCTGCGGCTTGGCTTTCGGTCATCTGCGGACCTCCGGGGGACAGCACGACAGCCATGCTAGCACAGGCCCGCCGAGACGTCGCCCTTGACCCGGCGGTCGGGCCTAGGCCGCCGCGCCGACGCGGACGCCGGCGCCCTGCAGCAGCATCGTCTTGTTCAACAGCTTGACGCAGGCGTAGACCGCCTCGATCGCCGGCGCCGGGGTTCCGGTCATGCGGCCGATCTCCAGCACCGCGCCCATCAGGGCCTCGACCTCCAGCGAGCGGCCGGCTTCGACGTCCTGCAACATCGAGGTCTTGTGGGCACCGACATCCTCCGCGCCCTCGATACGCTTCTCGATCGTGTGCCGGAACGCGACGCCCAAAGGCTCGGCGATGGCCTGGGCCTCGGCCATCATGGCCGCGGCCAGGCGCCGGGTGTCGGGGAACCTGCAGATATCGACCAGGGTCGCGTGGGTCAGCGCCGAGATCGGGTTGAAGGACAGATTGCCCCAGGCCTTGAGCCAGATCTCCGAGCGGATGTCGTCCAGGACCCGGGACCGGAAGCCGGCCTTCACCAGGGCGTCGTGGAGCCGCCAGACCCGCGGGGTCTCGCGGCCGTCGAGCTCGCCGACCGGAAGGCGATCGCCCTCGACGTGCCGGATGACGCCGGGCTCGGTGACCGCCGCCGCCGGGTAGACGACGCAGCCGAGGATCCGCTCGGGATCGATGTTGTCGGTCAGCGCGCCGGTCGGATCCAGGGTCTCCAGGCGGCGCCCGTCGTAGGGCCCACCGTGCTTGCGGAAGTACCACCAGGGAATGCCGTTCTGGACCGTCATGACCATGGTCTCGGGGCCCAGCAGGGAGGAGAGCTTGCGCGCCACCTGCTCCAGGTAGTGCGCCTTGGTGGCCAGGATCACCAGGTCCTGCGGCGGCAGCTTGTGGACCTGGTCGCTCGCCGTCAGCTCGCCGACCAGGATCTGCCGGCCGTCCTCCCAGATCAGCTTCAGGCCCCGTTCCTGGATCGCCGCCAGGTGACGGCCCTGGTCGACGACGGTGACCGCCTCGCCCGCCTCGGCGAACCTGGCCGCCAGGAGGCCGCCGATGGCGCCGGCGCCGATCACGCAGATCTTCATGACAAGCCTCCTGCTCCTCGCCTCTGACCGGCTATTTTGCGCCGGGTCCCGCGTAGCGACAACGCGGCCGCCTGCAGGCAGCGCCTGCGGAGCTGCCCGCAGGCAAGGCTTGCCCGCGCTTCGGCGGCGGGCTTCACTGGAGGGCGCCTGCACTTCCTGCCGGAGCCCGAAGCATGAGCGAAGACGACAGCGACCGGATCACCTGCGCGCAGGCGGCCTTGAACGGGCTGGTCGATCACGGCGTCGACACGGTCTTCGGCATCCCGGGGATCCACACTCTCGATCTCTACCGCGGCCTGGGCCAGACGCCCCTGCGCCACGTCGCGGTGCGTCACGAGCAGGGCGCGGCCTTCATGGCCGACGGCTTCGCCCGGATCGCCGGACGGCCGGCGGGCTGCCTCCTGATCACGGGGCCCGGGCTGCTCAACGCCGCGACCGCGATCGGTCAGGCCTATTCCGACAGCGTGCCGATGATCGTCCTCGCGACGGTCAACGACCGGCGCGACCTCGGCCTCGGCCGCGGCGAGATCCACGAGCTGAAGGACCAGCGCCGCGCCCTCGAGGGCGTGGTCGACTCGGTGATCACGGTCCACGACCCGGGCGAGGTCGGCACCGCGCTCGACCTCAGCTTCGCCCGCATGGGGGCGAAGCGCCCGCGCCCGGCGGTCGTCGAGCTGCCCCTGGATGTGGCCGCCGCCGAGGTCGCGCCGCGCCGGGCCGCCGGCGGCACCATCGCGGCACAGGGACTGGCGCCGGATGCCGTGCAGGCCCTGGTCGCGCGGCTGCGCCTGGCCGAGCGGCCCTTCTTCATCCTCGGCGGCGGCGCGCGCGGCGCCGAGGCCGAGTTGCGCGCTCTAGTCGAGAAGCTCGGCGCCCCCGTGGTCACGACCGTGGCCGGCAAGGGCATCGTCTCCGAGGCGGGGCCGCTGGCGCTCGGCTCTTCGCTCGGCTCCGACGTAGCCAATCCGGTGATGAACGCGGCCGACCTGGTCCTCGCCCTGGGCACGGAGCTGGCCTACCTCGACCACTTCAACCGGCCGCTGGAGATCCGTCCCGACCTGGTCCGCATCGACCTGGATCCTGACGTGCTGGTCCGCGACCATTCGGCCGTCCTGGCCCTGCTCGCCGATGCGCGCACCGCCGTCGCCCAGGTCCTGGACGCCATGGCAAAGGATCCGGTCCGGCCGCCCTGGCGCGGCGACATCGCCGCCTTGCGCGAGGGCCTGCGCGACGAGATGCGGGAACGGCGGCCGGCCTTCTGCGCCTACCTCGACGCCCTGCGCGCCGCCCTGAGCGAAGAGGCCGCGGTCTTCAGCGACATGACCCAGCTCGCCTATACCGGCAACCGCTACTTCGAGTGCCGGCGCGGCGGTACCTGGCTGCACCCGGTCGGTTTCGGCACCTTGGGCTACGCCCTGCCCGCGGCGATCGGCGGCAAGCTGGCGGCTCCGGAGCGCCAGGTGATCGCGCTGACCGGCGACTACGGCCTCGGCTTCACCTTGCAGGAGCTGGGCACCGCGGTGGAGCAGCGGCTCGCCCTGCCGGTGGTGATCTGGAACAACCGCCTGCTCGGCGCCATCGACTTCCACATGCGCCGCCAGGAGATCCCGCCCCAGGCGGTGACTTTGCAGCCGCCGGATTTCCGCGATCTCGCCAAGGCCTTCGGCTGCGACTACGAATACCTGGATTCGCCGGACCCGCTGGGCGCCGCCCTGGACGCCGCCTTCAAAGCCGGCGCCCCGACCCTGATCGAAATCGAGGTCGACGGCAGCTACGAGAGCTGAGCCGCTCCAGCCCGCCTCAGCGCAGCCAGACCTCGACGCGCCGGTTGAGCGCCCGGCCGCGCTCGGAATTGTTGCAGGCGACCGGCATGATCTCGCTGAAGCCCAGAACCTGGAGCTGGCGCCGTGACAGGTCCTGTCCGCTGACCGCCTGCAGGGCGGATCGGACGGTGCGCGCCCGGGCCAGCGACAGCCGCTGGTTCTCATCGAAGGGACCGGCCGAATCGGCGAATCCGACCAGGAGGACTTGGCGGCCGCGCGCGGTCTCGCGGTCCATTAGGCGGGCCAGGCGGCCGATGTCCTGAAGGGCCTTGTTGTCCAGCTCGCTGGAGCCCGAGCGGAAGCGGAAGGTCGTCGACAGCCTCTCGGCGGTGCTCAGGGACGAGGTTGCGTTCCGCATCATCTCCATGTTGAAGCTGTCCGAAGTCGCGCCCAGCGCCGCGGCCAGGCGATCGCCCTGCTGGCTGAACGGGAGCCGGTCCGCCGTCTGGTCGATGAAGCCGACGTCGACGATGATGTCCTGCGCGTCTTCGGAAAGGGCGTACTCCAAAAGCTGCTTGCCGTACGGCGCGGCCAGGTTCGGCGTGGTGTACAGGAAGAGGCGCCGGGACAGCGGATATTCCTCGGTCTTGACGGCGAAGGTCGAGGGCTTTTGAACGATGCCGCAGCCGCTGGCGATGGCCAGCGACTTCGCGTTGCGCTGATAGGCGATGCCGGTAAAGCCGATGCCCAGGGGATCGCCGGCGACGGCGTCGGAGAGCTCGGCGTTGGATTCGAAGCGGCGCGCCTCCCCGGAGATCTTGCGCCTGGCCGGCTTAAGGACCAGCGAATTGAAGGTGTCGTAGGTGCCCGACTTGTCGTCCCGGGCATAGAGGTTGATCCGGCCCGGCGCCAGGCCGAGCTCGGCCCAGTCGGTGATCTCGCCGGCGAAGACCCGGGCGAGGTCGGCGCTCGCGATGCTGGTCAAGGGGTTCGCCGGGGCGACGATCACCAGCAGCCCGTCGAGCGCCAGGATGTGCTCGCGGCCGGGCGCCGACATGCCAAGGAAGCCGGCGAGGTCCATGAAGGTCAGCTCCTTCTCCTTGATCGGGCGCGACGACATGCCGATCTGCGCCTCGCCCCTGGCCAGGGCCGGGAAGGAGGTGCCGGAGCCGTGCGAGCGCAGGTCGACGACGGAGAGCTTCTTGCCATCGCTCGCGAACAGCTCCATCCGGATCTCTTCCGGATTGTCGCCGACCCGCTTCACGACCTTGGCGCCGATGGTCTCGGCGTAGCCTTCGATCAGCGCCGGCATCAGCCGGGCGCCGATCGTGTTGGAGCCGTGGATTCCGAAGTCCGGCCCGGCGCTCAGGGCCGCCACCTGGGCCGGCGCCGCGCCCGGGCAGGCGCCGCCGACGCAATCGAACTTGTTGCGCGCGAGGCGCAGGGTGCCGAGGTTCTCCAAGGCGACGGTGTAGCTGTTCTCGTCGAAGCCGAGCAGTTCGCCGGTGAACACGACCTGCGAACCGGTCATCTGCAGGGTGACCTCATCGGCGGCGGCGCGCGCTTGCAGGAGGAGCGCGGCGCCCAGGACCAGAGCCGTTCCGAGGATCATGCCGGACCGCGAGAGCGGCCGCCCAATTGCCCGAGCCATCATTTCCAGGGTCGTCCTTTTCAGTTGTCTTGAGTTGCCTTCAGTTGTCGATGAACAAATCCGGGATCGCCTTGGTGCTGTAGCGCGCCTCTTCGCTGAGGGGCGCCCCGCAGGCCGCCGGCTGGAAGACGCCTTCCGTGCGGCTGAACTCGCCGCCGCGGGATAGCTTCAGAACAAGGAATTCGACTTCCGCCATGCGACCGCCGCCGCAGGTCTCGCCCTGCGGCATCGAGCCGCGGCTGGCATAGTCAAGCGCCAGGCGGATGACGCCGCCGTTCTGACGCCGGTGGTGCCAGAAGGTATAGACCTCCAGGTGGCTGCCGAGGTTGCCGCCGTCGCTGACATGGCTGATGAAGCCCCGGCCCTGGCCTTCCTCGCGGGACAGGCGTCGCGAGTCCTCGGGCGACGATGGCGCCGCCGCCCAGACATGGCCCGGCTTGCCGAAGCCGGCCGCGTACTCGAAGGCATGGATGTCGAGGTTGACGTTGGCCGACCACAGGACGGAGACCTTGGACACCCGCGCCATGTCGCGGGCCACGGCGTTGCGGGAGAAGGTCGAGCCGTCCTCGAAACCGATCTGGACCGGACTGCCGTCCCCGGCGAAGCAGTCCAGGATGAAGTCGAGCCGCCCGCCGCTGTCGACCTTGCGCTGGAAGGGGACGCCGACGTAGGTGAAGGTCACGGTCTGGCCGGCGCGGCAGGGATCGGCGATCGAGAAGCGGGTGCGGCCGCCGGCCATCGGCTGGGTCGTGATCGAGGGCTCGGCGCAGTCCGCAACCCGCGCCTGGGAGAGCTGCGCTCCATCGATCCCGGCGGAAGACGGAGCCACGAAGGAGCCCAGCGAAGCGGCGACGGCGACCGTCACCGAAAAAGATCTGGCCAGCTTCGCCGGCAAGGAAACCCAAATTGGATTACGGCTTTTCATTCAACCTTCAGTCGCGCCGGCCCCAAGTCTCCCGCGCGCAAACACGTGCTCGTTCCGGCACAACCTGACAGAGAGGAATTCAGCAAAACCCTGCGCTTCGGCGCGACCGAGCGCGTTCCTGCGATCCTCACGGCCCTTCGGACCTCCCTACTCGATAGTCTGTCCATCGGCGGGCCCGCCCCTCCAGCAGGCTGCCGGAGCTAGAACCAACTTCCCGGACTCGGCTTTGGCGAAAGTAGAGTAGGCACAACCGCAGAAACTCAGGTTCCTTGCTCATGAAATGGCGCTTTTCCAGCCAGGCGCGAAGGCTCGCGACCTGACGAGGACTTACAAGCTACCACCTGCACTTGTACTGCAGTTCGATGACACTTTTATGACAGGATGGGAGCGAAACGCTCGTTGAACCGCGCCGCGACGGGCCTTTCGGGCGGGAGCCCGTAGCATCGGTCGCCGCGCCGGCTGCCGCCTCGGGCCTTCGCGCTAGAGGGGCCGGTGGCGGGTGCCGTCGCCCCAGGTCACGAAGATCATTCGCCCCGGCTCACGGACCCGGAGCCGATGCCAGGCGCCGCGCGGTACCACCAGGGCCTGGCCGGCGCCGAGCGAGACGGCCGATCGGCCTTCGGCCTGCTCCAGCAGGACCTCGAAGCGGCCGGAGTGACAGAACAGCAGCTCTTCGCCGGCCGAGTGCATCTCCCAGTGCGCCATGTCCTCGGTCAGGTCGAAGGCCGTGACCAGGCGGCCCTCGTAGCGGCTCTCGCCGGCCAGGAGCCGGCGCCAGAATTCCGCGCCGCCCTCGACGGCGACCGCGGCGCCGCCCTCCCGCAGGTGGAGGTAGCGATCGCGCAGGTCGAGGGCCTGCGGCTTCGGATCAGGCATCGGCGGCCGCCAGATGCTCGACCGCAGCGCGCAGGCCGCCGTCGCCGTGGGGAATGGACCGCCGGATCAGGGCGGTCTCCACCGCCGCCAGGCAGCCCAGGACCATCGGCGCGTTGAGGCAGCCCAGGTGGCCGATCCGGAAGGCCCGGCCCTCCATCGTGCCGAGGCCGCCGCCCAGGGCGGCGTCGTGAGCGTCGCGGACATAATCGCGGAAGTCCTGGCCGTCCACCCCCTCCGGCGTGAGGACCGTGGTCACCGAGACCGAGCGCTCGGCCGGCTCGACGGCGTTGAAGGCCAACGCGCCGGCGCTCTCCCAGGCCGCGACCGCGGCCTGCACCACCCCGGCCAGGCGGGCATGGCGCGCGATCACCGCCTCCAGGCCTTCCTCGGCCAGGATGTCCAGGGCCTCGCGGAGGCCAAAGAGCGCGTGCTCGGGCGCGGTCCCGCAGAAGCGCCGGTACATCTCGCGCTCCGAGCGGATCCGCCAGTCCCAGTAGTAGCGGTGCCCGGACCGGGCCGCGGCCAGCTCGACGGCCCGCCGGTTCACCGCGACGGCGGCCAGGCCCGGCGGCCCCATCAGGGCCTTCTGGGAGGCGCCGATCGCGACGTCGACCCCCCAGTCGTCCATGGCGAAGGGCGCCGCGGCCAGAGAGGCGATGACGTCGACCACGAGCAACGCCGGATGGCCGGCCGCGTCGATCGCGGCGCGCAGCGCCTGGATGTCCGAGGTGATGCCCGTCGCAGTGTCGGTCTGGACCGCCAACACCGCCTTGATCCGCCCGGCCTCGTCCCGGCGCAGGGCATCTTCCACCACCTGGGGGTCGAGGGCGCGGCGCCGGTCGCCGGAGGGACTCAGCACCTCCAGGCCGAAGGCCCGGGCATGGCCGCCCCAGCTCTGCGAAAAGTGGCCCACGTCCGGCAGCAGTACGCAGTCGCCGGGCTCGAAGAGGTTGCTGAGGGCGGCCTCCCAGCCGCCGTGTCCGTTGCTCGCATAAAGGAAGACCTCGCCGCCCGTGCGGAACACCCCCTTCAGGTCGCGGAAGCAGGAGTCCGCCAGATCGAGGAAGCGGGGATCCGAGAGGTCGTAGGGCTGGCGGTGCATGGCGTTGAGCACCCGGTCCGGGATGTGGGTCGGGCCGGGCGTATGCAGGAATTCACGTGCCGAAGCGCTCAAAGTCTCTCCTGACCTTTGTCGTCCTTGTCCGGCCCCCTGTTTAGCAGGCGGGCCGAAGCCTGGCATCCCTCTCCTACCGCTCCGGCGCGGGGCCCTGATGGCACGGCTCCATGCTGTAGCCCATGACCTGCAAAAGGGAATAAATTCAATGTATTGGTTGGGGTTATGTGAAATTCATTACATATTAATTCGTGTTTCCTACAAGAGAGCCTGTTTTTGACTTTGGAATTCCAACGAAGCCCTCCCGATTAGTACGCGCGGGCCAGTCAACAACGGGAAGTCGAAATGATGAACAGGAAGACTCTGAGTCTTGTCCTGCCGGTGGCGGCCGGATTGGCGCTCGGCGGACTCACCCTGACGCCGCTTCCCGGCGTCGCCCAGACGGCCAACCAGCAGGCCCTAGCGGTCAGAAGCTCGCCGATCCAGCCCCTGAGCCAGCAGCTGCAGCTGAACCGGGAAAAGGTGGTCCTGGGCGAGAAGCTGTTCTTCGACCCCCGCCTGTCCCGGGACAATACGATCTCCTGCGCCAGCTGCCACGACATCGCGGCCGGCGGCGCGGATGCGATCGACTTCTCGGTGGGCATCGGGGGGGCGCGGACCACGGTCAACTCGCCGACCGTGCTCAACAGCGGCCTGAACTTCGCCCAGTTCTGGGACGGCCGCGCCGAGACGCTGGAAGAGCAGATCGACGGCCCGGTGCACCATCCGGGCGAGATGGGCTCGAACTGGCAAGAGGTCCTGAGCAAGCTGCGGACCGTGCCCGAGTACGTCGCTGCCTTCGACCGCATCTATCCCGGCGGCATGCAGATCCAGAACGTCAAGGACGCGATCGCGACCTACGAGCGCTCGCTGATCACGCCGAATGCCCGCTTCGACCGCTACCTCAACGGCGACAACGCGGCGATCAACGAGGAGGAGCGGGCCGGCTACGAGCTCTTCTCCTCGCTGGGCTGCGTCTCCTGCCACCAGGGCCGTGGCGTCGGCGGTAACATGTTCCAGCGCTTCGGCGTGGTCGGGAACTACTTCAAGGACCGGGGCAACATCACCCAGGCCGATTACGGCCGCTACAACGTCACCGGCGACGACGACGACCTGCACGTCTTCAAGGTGCCGTCCCTGCGCAACGTCGAGCTGACCGCCCCCTATCTGCACGACGGTTCCGCCGAGACCCTGGAGGCCGTGGTCCAGATCATGGCCCGCTACCAGATCGGCCAGGAGCTCCAGGATCGGGAGGTCAGTCAGATCGTGGCCTTCCTGAAGACTCTCACCGGCGAATTGGAGGCCCAAGGCAATGAGTAAGCTCCGTCTCTTCCACGGCGTCGCCATCTTGGCGGCGGCCGGCGCAGCCGGCTTCTTCCTTTCCCAGAGCCAGTGGCTCGGCGCCAGCGCCGAATCCGAGACCCTGACGCAGCTGCAGCAGCTCAAGCAGTACGACGCCGCGCTCAACCAGGAGGCCCTCAAGGTCCGCTCCGGCCTGGTGCAGCACTACGATCCCCTGGTCCAGGCCACCTACCGGGTCGCCGACGTGGTGATCGCGCTGCAGAACACCGAGACCGGAATCGTCGGCAAGGGCAACCGCGACATCGACCAGCTGGTCAAGCAGTACGCGCAGCTCTACGAGAAGCGGGTGACCATCACCGAGCGCTTCAAGGCCCGCAACTCGACCCTGCGGAACTCGCTGTTCTACTTCCCGACCGCGGCCACCTTGTTCATCAAGCGCGCCCAGGAGAACAAGGCCCCGCAGGCCATGATCGTCACCACCGAGCAGATGCTGCGCGACCTTCTGAGCTTCTACGTCAACGGCAACCCCGACATGCACGACCGGGTCCAGAAGGGCCTCCACGAGCTGAGCCGTCTGTCGGACGAGGCGCCCGAGGCGATGGAGCGGGAGATCACCGGCCTGATGAAGCACGCCAGCATCGTCCTGCGCCACAAGAAGCAGGTCGACGACATGCTGGTCCAGATCACCTCGCCGGAGAGCCTCTCGGTCCTGGACTCGCTCGTTCACGTCTACCAGGAGCAGCTCAATTCCGGCCAGAGCAGCCTGGAGCTGTATCGCGGCGGCTTCTATGTCAGCGTGACCGCCCTGATCTGCTACCTGATCTTCCTGATCGCCGGGATCCTGCGCCGCGATTCCGGTGACCGGGGCGACGCCGCGCGGATCGCCGGCCGGCCGGTCCTTGCATCCGACCGGGCGGCTTGACCCGGTCCCGACGGGAACTATCCGGGAGGAGCCTTGCAATGTCGAAGTCGTGCCGCATCCTCGCGCTGGGCCTCAGCCTTCTGATCGGGCTCGGCATCCTGCCCGCCGGCGCCGGCATGTTGTCAGTCGAGCAGCTCCAGGCCGACGTCGAGCTGCTGGTCGACGCCGAGATCCATCAGCGCCCCATGGCGGACTCGCCGCAGATCGGGATCCTGCTCAGCGGTTCCCAGGTCCGGGTCACCGGCCGCATCACCGGCACCGAGTGGTTCCGGATCTCGACCCAGGAGACGCCGATCGGCTACGTCAGGCAGGATGTCCTGAACCCCAAGGACAGCGAGGCGCTGGGCCTGGTACGAAGCCCCCGCGAGGTGCAGGTCGCTGCGGTCCAGACGACGGTGGTGCCGGGCGAAGCCTTCACCGACTGCGACGGCTGCCCGCGGATGATCACCCTGCCCCCGGGGAGCTTCATCATGGGCTCCAACGAGGGCGACATCGCGGAGCGGCCGGAGCGCCACGTGACCCTGGCCAAGGTCTTCGCCATCGGCAAGTACGAGGTCAGCGTCGCCGAGTGGATGCTCTGCGTGAACGACGGCGGCTGCAGCTTCTCGCCCAAGGCGGTCGCCCGGCCTGAGATGACGCCGGTCCGCAACATCTCTTGGCAGGACGCCCAGCAGTACGTGCAGTGGCTGAGCACCAAGACCGGCAAGCCCTATCGACTGCCCAGCGAGGCGGAATGGGAATACGCCGCCCGTGCCGGCAGCCAGAGCGGCTACTGGTGGGGCGGACAGCCCGAGCCCGGCAAGGCCGACTGCAAGGACTGCGGCAGCGAGTGGAGCCGGAAGCGCCCGGCCGGCATGGGCCGCTTCGAGGCCAATCCCTTCGGTCTGCACGACATGAACGGCGGGGTCGCCGAATGGACCGCAGACTGCTGGTTCCGGACCTACAAGAACGCGCCCAAGGACGGCACGCCCCGGATCGAGGACGGCTGCGAGGAGCGGGTCCTGCGCGGCGGCTCCTGGCGCGACACGGCCGACGCCATCAAGGCCACCTCGCGCCAGGGCTCCGAGGAGAACCTGCCCTACGTGGTCAACGGCTTCCGGATCGCCCGCAGCCCCGAGTGACCCCTACCAACCCAGCCGGACCGCGCCGACCGCCGCGGCGGCCGCGGCCTGGCAAGGCTCGACCACCGGCAGGCCCAGCTCGGCCTCGACCTCGGCACGGTAGCCGGCCATCCCGGCACAGCCCAGAATGAGAACGTCGGCACCCCTGTCGTCGCGCAGCTGGCGGCCGGTCTCGACGAGGGCGGCCAAGGTCGCGCCGGGCTCGGCCAGCTGGGCGACCCCGCGGCCGATCGGCAGGCTGTCGGCGAAGCGCGCCTCCAGGCCAAGGCTGCGGACGTAACGTCGGTGCCGGCCGACCGAGGCCGGCAGGATCGCCAGGATGCCGAAACGCTCGCCAAGGCTCAGCGCCCGGGCCATGGCGGATTCCGAGATGCCGAAGACCGGCGCCGCCGCGACCTCCCGTGCGGCCCTGAGGCCCGGATCGCTGAAGCAGGCGATGACGTAGGCCGCTGCCGTCTCCCGCCCGATCAGCGCCAGCAGGGGCGTGACCACGCCGTCGACCTGGGCCTGGGTCTCGATGCCCGGCGGTCCTTCGGCCAGGGTGACGCAGTCGATCCCGGGGCCCTCGGCGCAGCGCAGCGGCGCCAGGGCGGCGTCGATGCCGGCGGTCACGGCCTCGCTGGAGTTGGGGTTGATGACCAGGACCCGCGCGCTCACGCCCCAAGCTCCGCGAGGCGCCGCTCCAGGCGCGCGGTCAGCCGGCTCAGCTCGTCCCGGTCGGCCGCGGTCAGGGAAGGTCCGGGCGCCCGGGTCCGGGCCGAGGCGATGATGCCGCGGCGGCGCAGGATCTCCTTGCGCAGCGCAAGACCGAAGCCTGGCTGCTGCTCGTGCCGGACCAGCGGCAGGTAGCAGTCGTAGAGGTCCTCGGCGCCCTCGGCATCGCCGGCGAAGAAGCGGGCGCAGACCGCGACCAGCATCTCCGGATAGGCAAAGCCGGTCATCGCCCCGTCGGCGCCGCGGGCCAGCTCCTGCGGCAGGTAAAGCCCGCCGTTGCCGACCAGCACCGAGACCCGGCGGAGGCCGTCGCGCGCGGCGGACTCGCGCAGCGCGCTCAGCTTGCCGAGGCCCGGGCAGTCCTCGTGCTTCAGCATGACGATCTGCGGATGCGCGGCGACCAGGGCGTTGAAGGTCGGCACAGAGATCTGGACCCCGGTGCTCTGCGGATAGTCCTGGTAGCAGAGCGGCACCTCGGGGCCCAGCGCCCGGCAGACCGAGTCGAAGTAGCGTTGCAGCCGCTCCTCGGTAGCCAGGCCCGGGATCGGCGCCACCATCACGCCGGCCGCGCCGCGCGCCATCGCCTCTGCGGCCAGGCGCGCCAGGTTGTCGAGCCCTGGGTTGCTGACGCCGACGACGACCGGGACGCGGCCGGAGACCCGCTCGAGCACCCGGGCCATGAAGCCGCAGGCCTCCTCGAAGGAGAGCTTCGGCGCCTCGCCCATCATGCCGAGGATGGTAATCCCCTGTACGCCGGCCTCGAGGTAGAACTCGACCAGGCGGTCGGCGCTCGCCAGGTCGAGGGCGCCGTCCTCGGCGAAGGGCGTGGCCGAAATGATGAATACGCCCTTGGCGGTCTCGTTCAAGAGAGCCGTCTTGTCCGACGTCATGCCTGGCTCCGCCTTCCGCTACGAATCGCCTGAGAGCTTGCGGGCCGGCGCGCACCGATGCAAGCGGCCGCCGCGCCCGGAGGCTTCCGGCGCTCAGGAGCGGCGGTCGGCCAGCTTCGGGCTGGGCTTGTTACGCTGGTAGAAGATGTGCCGGCCGATCTGCGAGGTCCGGTTGAAGGCCTGGGCCCAGGTCGGCGCAACGTAGTCCGCGTGGTACCACAGCGCGCCGCCGGTTGGGTCGTCGTTTCCACCCCAAAAGACGGTCCGGGCGAGCGACTTGCTCTTTTCCCACATACGCAGGTTCTTCGGCCGATCGCTCAGGCCGTCGCACCACCAAGTGAACTGGCAGCGGTGGCGGACCTGCTCCCCGCCCTGCTGGACGACCCGGCAGATCGTGTCCGGGAAGCGGCTGTCCTTCATGCGGTTCATCACGACGTGGGCCACGGCCAACTTGCCAGCCTCGGGCTCGCCCCGCGCCTCGAAGTAGATCGTCAGCGCCAGGCAGTGGATCTCCTCGTGGACCGGGTGGAACAGCGCCCCGGTCTCGGCCTGGTCGGACAAGGAGGCGAGCGCCGCCTCGCCGGTCCGGTCCGAGAGATAGCCATGGATCGCACCGAACTCGAAAGCGGTGCCCTCGACGCCCGCCGGAACGCCGTCTTCTGCGGAAATCGTTGCCGACATCATCGCAAGCTGGGTCGGGGCCTCGGCCGGCCATTGAAAGTCGACGATGCGGCCCTCGGCCGTGCTCGGCCCGTCCGTGCTCCCGAATAGGGACAAATGACCCAGCCGCAGGTCGAGCAGACCCGCTTCGCCGGACCCGGCAAGGCAAGCGCAGAAAAGTGCGAGGAGCCCGACTCGGCGCAAAAACAGCCCTCCGGAGCTGCGTTCCGCCCCCCCGGCGACATCGTCACGTCCGCCACACAGCCCGGCCAGCCGGGCCGTCAAGTCGGACGCGGCACGCGCCTCCTGACCTGATCGTTCCAATGTACCCTCCCGGTCCGCCGTTTTCGGCGTGACCGCTCCCTTAAACCCTTGTTTACCCAAACTCTGCAACGCAGTCAAAGACAATACGTCGGCCCGCGAGTCTTGGATTAACAGTTTCTGCATTTGTTTTTCGAGAAAATCAATAAAAATGAGGAGATATTTTACAAAATAATTCATCGATTATTGCGGAATATGGTTAAAAGTCCGGAAATTTTCATTCCGAATTCTTGACCGCACAAAGACCAGAGCGGCCGTCACGGCCGTGAATACGCCGGCGTGCAGAGGGCATTGGTTATTAACCTCGGCCTGCTAGCCTGCCTGGGCTTCGGAGGCGCGCGCAGCGCGCAACCGGACGACCGCCGGGACCTTGGAGACGCAGGCAGATGACGACGGCAGACGCGCAGACCCGAACCGTCGATGGCGGGGCCGGCGCCCGCCCCGGCCCGGCACTCAGCCCCGAACAGGTGGCCCTGCGGGCCGAACTGGCCGGCAGCAACATCAACGCAACCACCTTCCTGGCCACCGACTACCTCAACCACCTCAACGAAGCGGTGATGATGATCGAGCTGGTGCCCAGCGCGCCGGACATCCTGGAAGAGGCGCTGGCCTGGCGTCCCAAGACCTATCAGGAGCATTTCCTGAGCAGCGACCTGGCGCTTGCCGAGCTGGCCTGTCGCGCCTACGAGATCGCGCCCGAGCGCTTCCGCCTGCCCTTCGACCTGACCGTGAAGGCGATCCAAAGGCGGATCGCCACCACCTTGACCAAGCTGCAGCCCTTGGTCGAGGCCGGCGACCACGGCCAGATCGGTCTGGTCGTCCTGTCCTCCTGCAAGGCGATCCAGGACCTGATCGGCGTCGCCGCGGCCATCGTCAACGGCAGCGAGCGGATGGCCGACTGTGCGACGAGCCCCGGACCCGCGCCGGCCCAGGACGACGAGACCACCATGTCCCAGGCGCAGATCGACGCCCTTTTCGGCTGACGGGCGGCACGGCACGAGGCGAGGCGCCGGGGATAGACCTCGACGCTGCTGCGTAGGGCTCTATGATGACGTGGCAGTCCCACCCCGCCCCCGAGGTCGAGCGCCCGCGATGAAACGCCTAGCGATGTTGGTTCTTCTGGTGTTCGGCCCTGCGGCTTGCGCGACGGTCCCGGAGGAGGAGGTCCTGCCGCCCAGGATCAGCCTTTCGGACCTCCGGGTTCTCGACAGCACCGGCTTCGAGCACCAGCTCGAGCTCGATCTCAGGGTGAGCAACCCGAACAACTTCGACATCGACCTGGAAGGCCTGTCCCTGACCCTCGAGGTCAACGACTCGCATTTCGCCGACGGGCAATCCAGCGCCGAGGTCACCCTGCCCCGGCTCGGCGACGCCAAGGTTCCGGTCACCGCCACCACCACCATCGTCGACGTGGTGCGTCAGGTGCTCCTGCTCGGCCGGGCCAAGGCGATCGACTTCAGGATCGAAGGCTTCGCCTACGTCACCAACGGTCTGGGCAGCCGCCGTGTCCCCTTCAAGTCCGAGGGCAGCCTGAAGCTGCTCCCCGACGCCGTGGACGACCGCATCTACGTGCCGATCTGACCGGCCGCGCGCGGCAAGCGCCGCCGCGCCCGAACAGCCGAGCTACTGATCCCGGATGAAGGAGCTTTTCGGCTCTTTCTTCTCGGGCTTCGGCGCCTCGGCGACGCTCGGCGCCGGCGGACGCACGCCCTGCAGATGCAGCAGGAGGTGATCGGTCACCGCCCCGGTGACGCGCAGCTGGTTGTCCTTCTGGTAGGCGCGGATGGCGCTGCGGGTGTTCCGCCCGACGATGCCGTCGGCGGTCCCGGCCTTGTAGCCCTTGGCGTTCAGCAGCGCCTGGGTCTCCTTGATCCCGGCCTTGTCGGTCAGAGGCTTGGGCGGCGCAGCGAAGGGATCGTCGTCAGATCCGGAGACCTGGGACTCGTCGTCGCCGGTGAAGGCGGCCGGTACGTCCTCGGTAAAGAACTCGGGCACGTCGTCCGCGAAGAAATCGCCGACATCGGAGAAGAAGTTGCCGGCGTCCTCCGCCATGCCGTCGAGGAAGCCGTCGTCCTGTTTGGCTTCCTGCTTGGAGCCCAGGTCCTCGGCCCAGGCCGAGGTCCAGGCTGCGCCGACCAGCAGCAATGCACAGGCCGAAACCGCCAAGAGCTTGAGATTCGCGTGTCTCATCGTCGTACCCTCGTTCATAAATGCTCGGGACCGCACGCCCCCGAGGGCGGCAGGCCGGAGCAGCCTCCGTTCGATCAAACCATGCAGAAGATGGCAGGACTCGCGTTAACGAAAGGTTGACCGACCCGCCGCGCTGCGGTCTCGGCGTCGCCGTCACCGCCGCCTCCGACCGGCCGCCCGGCCGCTTCAGGCTTCAGGCGGGCGCCCGCGGAAGGCTTCAAGGGGACTGGGATTTGTGGCCTCGGACGGCGGAGCCCGAGCCGAGGCTCCTCGGGCGGATCGCGGTCTCGAAGGCCAATGCCCGGGTTGTGACTTCGTTGTGACCTCTCCACAGGCACGGCGTGTTCTGTGTTAGGGCTTTGTTCATAAAGTTTACCAAGAGTCGAGTCGTCCCCCCGAACAGCAGGCTCGAGGATATGACAATCCAGGGAATGAAGCTTGTCCAGGTCGCCGAACGGCGGCACTGCCTTCGTTTCGATCTCGAATGTGCGACCTGCGTGACCGCCCTGGCCGGTGGTCGCGCTTACGAATGCCAGGTTGCCGAAATCTCGCTTGAGGGCCTGAGGCTTCGCTTTGCCGGCGAGCCGCCCGACGCGGAGCGCATCGTCATTCGCCACCCGACAGCCGGCGAGCTCTGCGCGCTTCGGGTCTGGCGGGCCGGAAACGATCTCGGCCTTGCCTTCGAAAGCTCCGAGCGCGAGTTGGAGCACCTGCTGCAGTGCATCAGCCTGATCCTGAATCCGGAGGATCGGCGCTTCGCCTGGAGCGCCTGACGCCCCGATCGTCCGGTCAGGGCGCTTCCCGGATCATTCGGCAGCCGGGCTGTTTTCCGGCGCCGCAGAGGCGTCGGCCCTGTCGTCGCCCGCCAGCACGATGACCGGCTCCATCTTCTCCAGTTCCTCGCGCGGAATGTGGCAGGCGATCCGGTGCCCCTCGCCCAGGTCCACCACAGGCGGATCCTGGGTCTCGCAGATCGAGCCGATCTTGCGGTGGCAGCGGGTGTGGAAAGGACAGCCCGAGGGCGGATCGAGCACGCTGGGCAGGGCGCCTTCCAGTATGATCCGCTTGCGCTGGATCGAGGTGTCGGCGATCGGCACCGCCGACAGCAGGGCCTCGGTGTAGGGATGATAGGGCGGCGAGAAGACCTCGTCGGTCCTGCCCTGCTCGACAATGTGGCCGAGGTACATGACCACAACGCGATCAGATAGATAGCGGACCAAGCTCAAGTCATGGCTGATGAACAGCAGGGTGGTGCGGTAGCTGCGCTGGATGTCCATCAGCAGGCCGGTCACGGCCGCCTGCACCGAGACGTCCAGGGCTGAGACCGGCTCGTCCGCCACCACCATGGCGGGGTTGCCGGCGAAGGCCCGGGCGATCCCGACGCGCTGCTTCTGGCCGCCCGAGAGCTGGCGCGGCCGGCGCTTGGCGAAATCGCGCGGCAGCTTGACTAGGTCGAGCAGTTCCAGCACCCGCTGCTTGATCCTTGACGGCTCCGTCTCGGCGCCGAACTTCTTGATCACCCGGGCGAGTTGGCTGCCCACCGAGTGGCTGGGGTTCAGGGTGTCGAAGGGGTTCTGGAAGACCATCTGGACGTCGCCGATCTGCTCCGGCGTACGGTTCTGGACCGGCTCCTGTGCGACGTCGTGGTTGCGGTAGATCACTTCGCCTTCGGTCGCGGTCTCCAGGCCCATCAGGACTTTGGCGAAGGTCGACTTGCCGCAGCCGGACTCGCCGACGATGGCCACGGTCTCGCACTCCCGGGCGTCGAAGGATATGTCTTCGTTCGCCTTGACGTACTTGACCCGCTCGCCCCTGATGATCGCCGCGATCGAGTTGTCGGTGATCTCGTAGTACTTCTTCATGTTCTCGATCTTGAGGACCGGCTGGCCCGGCGCCATCTCCTCGCCGCTCAGGCCCTCGGGGCGATAGGCCGCCCAGTCGATCTCCTGCCAGCGCAGGCAGCGCACCCGGTGGCCCTCCGCGCCGGAGACGCCCTCCATTTGGATCAGGCCCTGGTCGCAGCGGCGCTCGGCGAAGAAATCGCAGCGCGGGCCGAAGTAGCAGCCGCTCGGCCGTTCGTGCGGCAGCGGCAGCTGGCCGCGGATCGGCACCAAGGGCCGCGCGGTCTTGTCGGCCCCGGGCAGAGGGATCGCGCTGAACAGACCCTTGGTGTAGGGGTGGCGCATCTCATCGAAGACTTCGCCGACCGTGCCCTCTTCCACCACCTGGCCGGAGTACATCACGTTGACCCGGTCGCAGGTCTCCAGGATCAGGCCCAGGTTGTGGGAGATGTAGATCATCGAGGTGTGGAAGCGCTCGGCGATCTCGCCGATCAGCTCGATGATGCCGGCCTCGACGGTGACGTCCAGCGCCGTGGTCGGCTCGTCCAGCAGCAGCAGGGTCGGGTTGGAGAGCAGCGCCATGGCGATCACCACGCGCTGCTGCTGGCCGCCCGAGATCTGGTGCGGATAGGCGGCCATGACCCGCTGCGGGTCGGGCAGCTTGACGTCGGCCAGCATCTTGGCGGCGCGGTCGTAGGCCTCCTTCTCGGTCACCTGCTCGTGGCAGAGCGGCACTTCCATCAGCTGCCTGCCCAGGGTCAGGCTGGGGTTCAGCGAGGCCATGGGCTCCTGGTAGACCATGGAGATCTCGTTGCCGCGCAGTTGGCGCAACTCCTCCTCGCTGAAGTCGGCCATGTTGCGGCCCTTGTAGAGCACCTCGCCGCCGACGATGCCGCCGTTCTTGCCCAGGTAGCGCATGATCGCCATGGCGACCGTCGACTTGCCGCAGCCGGACTCGCCGACCAGGCCGACGCTGCCGCCCTTCTCGAGGGTCAGGTCGAAGTCGATGACCGCCGGGATCTCCCCCGCCCGCGTGAAATAGGAGATGCAGAGGCCGCGGCACTCTAGGATCGGGCCGTCGTAGTCCACGCCATTGCCGGTCATGCCGCCCTCCTCAATCCCTGAGCGAGATTTCACGCAGGCCGTCGGCCAGCAGGTTGAAGCCCAGCACGAGCGACGAGATCGCGACGCAGGGGAAGACCGCCATATGCGGCGCGACCATCGCCATCTGGCGGGTCTCGTTGATCATGCCGCCCCAGTCCGGGTTTGGCGGCGGCAGGCCCAGGCCGAGGAAGCCGAGCACGCCGATAGTGATGATCGTGTAGCCCAGCCGGAGGCAGGAATCGACGATCAAGGGGCCGCGGGCGTTGGGCAGGATCTCGACGAACATGATCCGCCACACGCTCTCGCCCCGGGTCTGGGCGGCGAAGACGTATTCGCGGTTGCGCAGGTCCAGGACCAGCCCGCGCACGATGCGCATAATCCCGGGCGCGGAGGCGAAGGTAACCGCGATCACGATGTTGGTGCCCGAGGCGCCGATCGTCGCGATGATGATGACATAGAGCACCAGGACCGGGAAGGACAGGATCACGTTGGAGATGAAGGACAGGATCGAGTCGGTCTTGCCGCGCAGGTAGCCGGCGGCCAGCCCCATGGGAATGCCCACGGCGTAGGCGCAGATGGTTGCCAAGGGCGCGAAGAGCAGAACCCGCTGCGTGCCGAAGATGATGCGGCTCAGGATGTCGCGGCCGACCTGGTCGGTGCCGAGCAAGAAGGTGGCGCAGCCGTACTTGCCCTGGTTCTTGCCCTCCTCGATCAGGGTGCAGATCTCCTCGACTGCCTGGCCGTTGAACAGCTTGCCGGGGGCGAGCGCATAGGGGTCGCCCGGCTTGGCGAAGGGCTGCAAGGTCGCCAGGGGATCGAAGGGTGCCAGCAAGGGCGCGAAGACTGCGACCAGCACCCAGAACAGCACCAGGCCGGCGCCGATCATCCCGACGTAGCTCTCCCGTAGCAGGGCGACGGCCTTCAGCATCCGGAGAAGAATGGGCTCGCCTCGCAGGGCGTCGATGGTTTGATCCGCCACGATCGCCTCCCTCAGCTGAACCGGATTCGGGGGTTGAGATAGGTGTAGCCGATGTCGGCGATGGCCTGGGTCGCGACCGCGACGAAGACGGCGACCATGGCGCAGGCCTCGATCAGGAAGATGTCCTTGTTGAGCGAGGCATCCAGGATCAGGAACCCGAAGCCTTTGTAGGCGAAGAAGAACTCCACCACGATCACACCGGACAGCAGCCAGTTGATCTGCAGCATGATCACCGTGAAGGGCGCGATCAGCGCGTTGCGAAGGGCATGCTTCACGATCACCATCTTGTAGGGCAGGCCCTTGAGAACCGCGGTGCGGATGTAGTGGGTGGTCATGACCTCAGCCATCGAGGCCCGGGTCATGCGGGTCACGTAGCCGAAGTCGTAGAGCACCAGGACCATGACCGGGAGGATCAGCTCGACCGGATTGAAGCCGCCGATCATCGAGCTCGTACCCGGAAGCCAGGCCAGATAGAAGACGAAGAGCGCCTGGAGCATCGGCGCGCTGGCGAACTCGGGCACCGAGGTCGTTATGATCGAGAGGACCGATATGTTCCGGTCCGTCCTCGATCCCTCCCGCATCCCGGCCAGCACGCCCAATACCAGGGCCAAGGGGATCACCACCGCCATGGTCGCGGCGCCGAGGATCGCGGTGTTGCCCAGCCGCGGCCAGAGCACCTCGCTGACCTCGGTCTTGTACTTGATCGACTCACCGAAGTTGCCGACCACCGCATTGCCCAGCCAGCGGAAATAACGCTCGTAAAGGGGATCGTTGTAGCCGTTCTTCTCCAGCCAGATCTCGCGTTGCTCTTGCGAGGAATAAGGCCCCAGGACCTTGGTCGCCACGTTCCCCGGCTGAAGCTCGAGCAAAAGAAAAAGCAGGATGGAGACGACCACCATGGTCAGCACCATCGAGCCTATTCGGCGCATGATGAAGATGAGCATGAACCACGGTCTCCCCTGTGTCGCCTCACCCCTGAAGGTGCGCCCGCCGCGATCCCCCCGGAGCGGGCGACCCTGTGCGGGGGCGGTGCTTCGCCGCCCCCGCTTGTCGTTGTCGCGACCCTAGGCCAGCCAGACCTTGTTGAACTGGTGGTAGAGGGTCGGGTGGGTCTGATAGCCCCGGACGTTCTCGGTCACCGCCGAGAACACGCCGCGCCACAGCGGCTGGATGATCACGGCGTCGTCCTGCAGGATCTGCTGGACCTTGACCATGACCTTACGGCGCTCGTTGACGTCCAAGGTCGCGCTGGCCTCGTCGAGGGCCTTGTCGAACTCGGGGTTGTTGTAGTGCGCCTCGTTCCAGGGCACGCCCGAGCGGTAGCCCAGGTTCAGGACCATCACGCCCAGCGGGCGATGGGTCCAGGAGGTGAAGCCGAAGGGCGTCTTGTCCCAGATGTCCCAGTACTGGGAACTGGGCATGACGTTCAGCTCGATGTTGATGCCGGCCGGTGCGCATTGCTGCTTGAAGGCCTGCATGGCGTCGAGTTCCCAGTTGCCGCTGGTGTTGCCGACGTCGATCGGCAGGGTGATGCCGCCCTCGTGGCCGGCCTCCTTCAGGAGCTGCTTGGCCTTGTCGTAGTCCTGCTTGAGCCGCGGCAACTCCGCGTACTCCGGATGGATCGGCGCGACGTGGTGATCCTCGCCGGGCGCGCCCTTGCCGCGATAGGCGATCTGCAGGATCGCGTCGTGATCGACGCAGGCCTGGATCGCCTGGCGCAGCTTCTTGTTGTCGAAGGGCGTCTTGTCCATCTGCATGCGCGCCACCGCCGTCTGCGCAGTCACCGCCGTGGAGACGACCACGCCCGGGATCTGCTCCGCGACGTCGAGCTGGTTGACGTCGAACTGGTAGATGCCGTTGACCTGCCTGGAGGCCAGGGCCGCCAGCCAGGCCGAGCGATCCTCACCGAGGTCGACGTACTGGATCTCGTCCAGATAGGGCGCGTCGCCCCAGTAGCCCTCGCGCCGCTTGAGCACGGCCTGCTGACCGACCGCGTGCGAGGCCAGCTCGAAGGCGCCGGTGCCGACCGGATTCTTGGAGAGGTCGCCGCCTTCCTCGGAGAAGCGCCGGTGCAGGATCGCGGTCGGATAGTTGTAGAAATTCTCGGGGATCGAAAGCTCCGGCTTGCGCATCCGGAAGGCGACGGTGTGGTCGTCGACCTTCTCGACGGCCCCGTCCATCATCTTCTTGGTCATGACCGGGTTGCCCTGATCGTCCTTCTTGCCGGAGTCGATGTCCTCGACCATCGAGGCGAAGAGGCCGATGTTGGAGGAGCCAGTCTCCGGGTCGAGCCAGCGCTGGACGTTGAAGACCACGTCATCGGCAGTGAAGTCGTCGCCGTTCGACCACTTGACGTCCTGGCGCAGCTTGAAGGTCCAGGTCTTGAGGTCGTCCGAAGCCTCCCAGCTCTCCGCCAGGTAGGGGCGCGTGATGTTGTCCGGCCCGGTGATGGTCAGGTATTCAACGATGTGCCGGGCGATGTCCGACTTCTCGACCCAGTCGAAGGTCGCGGTGTCGGTCATCTCCTGGACCTGCATGCCGAACTTCAGGGTCCCGCCCTGCTTCGGCTGCTCGGCCAGAGCGCTGCGGACGGGGCTGCCCTCGCCCAGGATCTGGCCGGCCATGCCGTAGGCGGCGCCGGCCGAGACGCCGAGCAGGCAGACCGTGCGCAGGAACTCGCGGCGGTCGACTTCGCCCTTGCGAAGCTGTTCGCAGAGCTCGGGGACGTAGGGATGAATTCGCTTCCCGGTCTCGTCCTTCAGGTCTTTCGTCATTGATCACTCCCCATTCGGTGGAAGGTGTTGGGCGCTTCGAGCCGGGGCCACGGGCCCGGACGGCCGGGCCGTCGCTGGGCCCGAGCCGATGCTCGAGCGGGTCTCGCCAAGTCCTTGAATTAGACCGGAGGGCGGCCCGGCCAAAGCTCCGGCCGCCGCATGGTGACAGACGCTCACAACGACAGGACCAAAGAAGGTCGTTTCCCGTGCGCCGCCGGCTTGCACTCGTCTCCCTGTCCCCGGCCGATCACTTGCCGGCCGCGTTTTTTTATTAAGCCGTTGTCCTATAACAAGACCCTAACAAACCTTAGGGCGGGCCGTCACCCTCAAGTTTCCTACCGCCGACATCGGCTTTAGCACCAGCGACCCTCGCGGGGGGCGCGGCTAGGCCGGGGGCTCGGCCGCCAGGGCGGTGACGACCTTGACCTCGCTTTCCAGGGTCCGGTGGACCGGGCACCTGTCGGCGATCTCCAGCAGGCGCTGGCGCTGCTCGGCATCGAGCGGCCCGGTGATGGCGATTTCGCGCTCGATCCGGTCGACCCGGCCCTCCTTCGTCTCGCAGTCGGCGCAATCCTGGGCGTGGATCTTTTCGTGGCGAAGGGCGACCGAGACCTTCTCCAGCGGCCATTTCTTGCGCCCGGCGTACATGCGCAGGGTCATCGAGGTGCAGGCCCCGAGCGCGGCCAGCAGCAGGTCGTAGGGGGTCGGGCCGCTGTTCCTGCCGCCGACTGCGGGCGGCTCGTCGGCGCGCAGGACGTGCCGGCCGGCGGCGATTCGCTGGGCGAAAGGCCCCTCCCCGGTCTCGCTCACCACCACCGCGCCCTCGGCGGCCGGGGGCTCCGGCGCCAGGGACGCCGCGGGGGCCGCGCCGTCAAGGTAGCGGCCGGCCCAGGCCGAGAGCACCTCGGCGACGTAGACCGCGTCCGCCTTGCGGCTCAGCAGATGGTCGGCATCGTCCAGCGAGATGAAGCTCTTGGGATGCTTGGCGGCGGCGAAGATCTCGCCAGCGTTCTCGATGCCGACGGTCTGGTCGCGCGGCGCGTGGAACACCAGCAAGGCCTTCTTCAGCCTGCCCAGCGCCTCGGAGAGCCGCTGCTGCGAGATGTCCTCCAGGAACTGCCGCTTGACGCGGAAGGGCCGGCCGGCGATCTCGACCTCGGCCTCGCCTTCGGCCTCGATCTGCTCGAGGGCGCCGTGAAAGAGGTGCTGGACGTGGGCCGGGGCCGAGGGCGCGCCGATGGTCACCACGGCCACCGCCTCGGGGATCCGCGGCGCGGCGGCCAGGACCGCGGCCCCGCCCAGGCTGTGGCCGACGATGATCTTCGGCGCCTGGCGGGTCTCCCTCAAAAAGTCCGCCGCCTCGATCAGGTCGGCGACGTTGGAGGAGAAGTTGGTGTTGGCGAACTCGCCCTCGCTGTGGCCGAGCCCGGTGAAGTCGAAGCGCAGGACGCCGATGCCTTGTGCGGCCAGGGCCGCGGCGATCCGTGAAGCCGCGAAGATGTCCTTGGTGCAGGTGAAGCAGTGGGCAAAGAGCGCGTAGGCCTTGGGTTCGCCCTCCGGCAGGTCCAGCCGCGCCGCGAGCTGGTCGCCCTGAGCGCCGGCAAAGGTCACCTTCTCGCTGCCTCCGGCCATCCTCGCCTCCTTTTCCTGCGTCGCGGAACCCGGGAGCGTTGCCGACTCGGCCGCCGGCGGGGTATCCCGGGCCCAAGCTTTACACCAGCGTGCGGTCGGGCGACAGGGGCCCGAAAAGGGTCGTTGCGCGCCCCGAAGCGGCCCCAAGCGGCCCCAAGCGGAAGGAGATCCGATGAACGCCGACGACGTGCGGGTCCTGGCCTGCGAGACCGTCTACCAGGGCTATTTCCGGGTCGACCGCTACCGCCTGCGGCACCGGCGCCACGACGGCGGCTGGACCCAGGAGCTGACCCGCGAGGTCTTCGAGCGCGGCCATGCAGTCGGTGTCCTGCCCTACGACCCGGACCGCGACGAAGTGGTGCTGATCGAGCAGTTCCGGGTCGGCGCCCACGCCGCCGGCTGGGCGCCCTGGCAGCTCGAGGTCGTCGCCGGAATCATCGACGAAGGCGAGACGGCCGAGGAGGTCGCCCGGCGCGAGAGCCGGGAGGAGGCCGGGCTGACCCTGCTCGACCTGGCACCGATGACCGACTTCCTGGTCAGCCAGGGCGCGGTGTCGGAAACCGTGCGGCTGTTCTGCGGCCGGGTCGACGCGACCGGCGCCGGCGGCATCCACGGCCTGGAGCACGAGGGCGAGGACATCAAGGTCCTGGTCGTTCCCTTCGCCGAGCTGCCCGCCCTGCTGGCGGCCAACAAGGTGACCAACGCCACCGGCCTGATCGCCCTGCAGTGGCTGCTGCTGAACCGCGACGCGCTGCGCGCCCGCTGGTCCGTGTGAGCCGACCCCCCTGGCCAGGGGCCGAGCCCGATCCTACATTCCGTCCAGCACGCCGCCAGGGAGGCCCGCAGAGCCATGTCCACAGCCGCAGGACTCGACGGGAACCGGCGTGCCGCCCTGGCCGTCGCCGCCGCCCTGCTCTTCCTGCCGCCGGCCGCAGCAGCGGAGATCACCGACTGCGACCGCCTGGCCGCCGATCCCTGGGATACCCGCCGCCTGATCGTGCCCCAGGCGCTGACCGAGGCCAACGCCGCCGAGGCGGTCGCGGCCTGCCGGCGCGCGCTGGCGGCGCAGCCCGAGGCGCCCCGGCTCAAGCTCCAGCTCGGCCGCGCCCTGCTGTTCCAGGGCTTTCCCGTCAAGGCGCTGGAGCCGCTGTCGGAGGCGGCGGAGTCCGACTACGCCGCCGCCGAGTTCTACCTCGGCCTCGCCTACGAGCGGCAGGGCTGGGACGGCCACGACCCGGCCGCCGCCCGCACCCACTACGAGAAGGCGGCCGCGCTCGGCCACGCCCAGGGACAGCATAAGCTGGCCCTCGCCCTGCTCAGCGAGGAGCGCGGCGACGGCGCGCGGCTGCGCGCGGCCCTGCCCTGGCTGGAGCGCGCCGCGGCCCAGAGCCTGGCCGAGGCCCTCTACCTGCAGGGCGTGCTCTACTCCAACGGCGGCTACGGGCTCTGGCCGGACCTCGAGCGTGCCGCGGCCCTGTTCGGCGAAGCGGTCGCGCTAGGCCACGACGCCTCCAGGCTGGCCCTGGGCAACGCCTTCGTCATGGGCCGGGGGGTCGAGAAGGATCCGCAGCACGGCCTCGAGCTGATCACCCGGGCGGCAGAGAACGGCTTTCCCAGCGCCCAGATCGAGCTCGGCCGCATGTACCTCTCGGGGCGCGTCGTGGAGAGGGACGAGGAGCGCGGTTACCAATGGTTCTGCAAGGCCGAGGGCCCTGGCCAGGCGCTCTTCTTCACGGAGTACGGCAAGCCCCTGCCCTGCAACGACTTGTGAAGCGGGGCCGATTGTCTTCGCCGGGTGCCGGGGCTAGCATCGCTGCCAGGGCAGAGACGCAAAAGGAATTGATGGAGGGGCATCCTTGGACATCCGCGACGGCTTCGTCGGGGCGGTCGGCAACACGCCGCTGATCCGCCTGCGTCATCTCTCGGAGGAAACCGGCTGCGAGATCCTGGGCAAGGCCGAGTTCCTCAATCCCGGCGGCTCGGTCAAGGACCGGGCGGCGAAGTACATCGTCCTGGACGCCGAGGCGCGCGGCGCGCTGAAGCCGGGCGGGGTGATCGTCGAAGGCACCGCGGGCAATACCGGGATCGGCCTGGCCCTGGTCGCCCGGGCGCGGGGCTACCGCACGATGATCGTGATCCCGGAGACCCAGTCCCAGGAAAAGAAGGACATGCTGCGGCTCTGCGGCGCCGAGCTGATCGAGGTCCCGGCCGTGCCCTTCCGCGACCCCAACAACTACGTCCACCAGGCCGCCCGACTGGCCGAAGAGCTGGCCGCCGAGGAGCCCAAAGGCGTGCTCTACGCCAACCAGTGGGACAACACGGCCAACCGGCGCGCCCACTACGAGGGCACTGGCCCGGAGATCTGGGACCAGACCGACGGTAGGGTCGACGCCTTCGTCTGCGCCATCGGCACCGGCGGCACCCTGGCCGGAACCAGCCGGGCGCTCAGGGAGCGCAAGAAGGACATCGTCATCGGCCTCGCCGACCCGCCGGGCGCCGCCATGTACAGCTACTACACCACCGGCGAGCTGAAGGCCGAGGGCAGCTCGATCAGCGAGGGCATTGGCCAGGGCCGGATCACCGGCAACCTCCAGGACCTGGAGGTCGACGCGCCCTTCCAGATCTCCGACGCGGAGGCGGTCGCGCTGGTTTTCGACATGATGGAGCGCGAGGGCCTGATCCTGGGCAGCTCCAGCGGCTTCAACGTCGCCGGCGCCCTTCGCCTGGCCAAGCAGCTGGGCCCGGGCCACACCATCGTGACCATCCTCTGCGACTACGGCACGCGCTACCAGAGCAAGCTCCTGAACCCGGCCTTCCTGCGGGAGAAGGGCCTGCCGGTACCGGCCTGGCTGGAGCGGGGCGCGGCCTGACCCGGGACGCGGGCGAACGACGAGTGGGAGAGAGCGCGATGGAGCCGATTTTCCGCGAGGACGCCTACCAGCGGTCCTGCGAAGCGAAGGTCGTCTCGGCGGACGAGGCCGGGATCCGGCTCGACCGGACCGTCTTCTATCCGCTGGGCGGCGGCCAGCCGGGCGACAGCGGCGTCCTGCGCCTGGCCGACGGCAACACCCTGCGGATCGTCGACGCGCGCAAGGGCGAGAGCCTGGACGACGTCCTGCACATCCCCGAGGAAGGCGCCGCTCTGCCCGCGCCCGGCACCGCAGTCACCGCCGAGATCGACTGGGCGCGCCGCCACCGGCTCATGAGGATGCACACCTGCATGCACATCCTCTGCTCCCTGATCGAAGGCGACGTGACCGGCGGCCAGGTCGGCGAGGCCAAGAGCCGGCTCGACTTCAACCTGCCGGACACCCAGCTCGACAAGGAGGCCCTGACCGCGGCCCTCAACCGGATCATCGCCGAGGACCATCCGGTGCAGCCGCGCTGGATCACCGACGCGGAGCTGCAGGCCAACCCGCAGCTCGTGCGCACCATGTCGGTCAAGCCGCCCAGCGGCCACGGCAAGGTCCGGCTGCTCGAGATCGAGGGCGTCGACCTGCAGCCCTGCGGCGGCACCCACGTCCGCCGCACCGGCGAGATCGGCCCGGTCGCGATCGGCAAGATCGAGAACAAGGGCCGCCAGAACCGCCGCGTCAACATCCTCTTCGCGGAGTAGCCGCAGAGGATGAGCACGGTATCGGAAATCCCCTCGCTGTCATGGCCGGACTTCATCCCGCCATCCATGGAGCGGGCGTCCCGATGGATGCCCGGATCAAGTCCGGGCATGACAGCCGAGTGGGCGGCGCGCCAACCGTGCCTCCGGACAACCCAACCAAATCACGAGAGATAGAGCCGAAGCATGACCCAAGCGATCCAGGACTCCCTGGTTTCCACCGACTGGCTGGCCGACCACCTGCGCGCGCCCGACGTCCGGGTGGTCGACGCCACCCTCGCCCTGCCCAACGAAGACTGGGACCCGCGCGCCCGCTTCGAGGGGTCCCACATCCCCGGCGCGGTCTTTTTCGACATCGACGAGATCGCCGATTCCGCCTCCGACCTGCCACACATGCTGCCGGCGCCGGAGAAGTTCTCCTCCCGGGTCCGCAAGCTCGGCCTCGGCGACGGCACCCGCATCGTGGTCTACGACCAGCAGGGCCTGCGCAGCGCGGCGCGGGTCTGGTGGATGTTCCGGCTCTTCGGCCACGACGACGTCGCGGTGCTGGACGGCGGCCTGCCCAAGTGGCTCGACGAGGGCCGGCCCAGCGAGGACGGCCCGGCGCGCCCCGGCGAGCGCCACTTCAGCGCTCGCATGAACACCCTGATGGTGCGCGACCGGGACCAGGTCCTGGACAACATCGAAAGCAAGCGCGAGCAACTCCTCGACGCCCGCTCCCGCGGCCGCTTCCAGGGCACCGAGCCGGAGATCTGGCCGGGCCGGCGCGGCGGCCACATCCCGGGCAGCCTGAGCCTGCCCTTCAACGAGCTCCTGGCCGAGGACGGCCGGACCCTGCTGAAGCCGGCCCAGCTCCGCGAGCGCTTCGAGGCGGCCGGCATCGACATGGCCCGGCCGGTGATCACCACCTGCGGCTCCGGCATCACCGCCGCGGTCCTGGCACTGGGCCTGCACCTGGCAGGCCACAAGGAGGTCGCGGTCTACGACGGCTCCTGGGCCGAATGGGGCCGGCCCGGCGACACCCCGGTCGAGGTCGGCCCCGGCAGCAGCCGCTAGCCCCGGCGAGCTCCGGCATGGCCGACCCGAAATGACCACCGAGGACGACGAGCTGCCCGACCTGAAGATCCGCCCGGCCGAGCCGGCGGACGACCGGGCCTTGCTCGCGCTCTGGCAGGCCGGCGGCGTTCTCGCCGAGGGCGACGATCCACTGGCCGACCTCAGGAACTTCCGCGCCGCCGCGGACGCCGAGGTCCTGGTCGGTCAGCATCGCGGCAAGGTCGTCGCCGGGCTCTGCGTCGCCTTCGACGGCGGCCGCGGCTCGATCTACAACCTGGCGGTCGATGCCGAGCTGCGCGGCGACGGCTACGGCCGGCGCATGCTGCGCTTCGCCGAGCGCTGGCTGAAGAAACGCGGCGCCGAGAGCGCCCAGGTCCTGATCCCGGCCGGCCGGCTGGAGGCCCGGCGCTTCTGCGAGCACCTGGACTACACGACCGAGCCCCGCCACATCATGCGCCGGCGCCTGGTCGCGGGCGCCGCCGCGCCCGAAGGACTCGCCTCCGAGAACCCCGGCGAGGGCAAGCTCGCGGTCACGGTCACTTACCTGGAGATGACCGAGCGGCCCAGTCTGCCGCAGGTCCTGCACCCGGCCGAGACCACCATCGCCCTGCTCCGCGCCCACAACCCGCCGGTGCCCTTCTACCGCTTCCTCTACGACACCGTGGGCGGACCCTGGCTGTGGTATGAGCGGCGGGTCATGGCCGAGGCCGACCTGGCGCGGATCCTGGAGGACGAGCGGGTCGAGGTCTACGTGCTCTACGCCGAGGGCGCGCCGGCCGGCTTCGCCGAACTGGACCGCCGCCAAGGCACTGAAATCGAGCTCTCCTATTTCGGCATGATGCCCTTCTTCATCGGCCGCGGCCTGGGCCGCTACCTCCTGGCCTGGGCCATCGAGCGGGCCTGGAGCTACGAGCCAAGGCGGCTCTTGGTCAACACCTGCGACCTCGACCACCCCAAGGCCCTGCCCCTCTACCAGCAGCTCGGCTTCAAGCCCTACAAGCAAGAAGAGAAGGTCATCGACGACCCCCGCGTGACCGGGGTGATCCCGGTCTAGATAGGGGCGTCTTCGGAGGGCTTACCCTCATCGAGCAGGCGCGCCGTGCAATACTCCCCTGCAGGCCAGATACCGCCGAGATAGTTGTAGCGGAGCGTCACCGATGCCGTCTTCCTGAGGGCGAGCCGCCGGGACCATTGCGGCGCCCGGAAGTCGGAGCCCTTCCAAGACAGCCAGGCGCTGCTCAGCTCCGTGCTCAGCCGCCGCCAGAGATCGTAGGTCGGCGCGTGGTTGCCCCAGGTCCATTGTGACGGTGGGGCAGAGGGAAAATGGCGGATCCGATACCTGAAGCGGTCCTCCTCGCGACGTGCACAGCCCCTCATCTGCATTAGGTCGACCGTCCAGGCCGCCTGCGGCTCCAGGCTCTCGTTCCGGGCCCTCATAAGCGTGACCATCACGTCGTCGTCGACGTACTCGAACGTGAAGCTCTCGATGCCGAACTGCTGATCATCACGGGTCGCGCTCCTCGGATAAAGGATCCGGGCACCATCCGCGCTGCGCAGGTAAGGCGCGCGCCCCTCGATGCTAGGAAGCGCTTGGCCGGCTGGAGCGATCCGGTGAGTGTAAAGAAACCCCGGGTTGTCTCTGGGCCCGAGAACTCGATAGCCCGCCTCGTCGGGCAGATCGAACACTCTGATGAGTTCGGGAAGAGGAAAACAACAGTTCTCCCCGGGCGGCGGCGCATCAGCTGGATAGGGATGGAAGCGCCAGGGTGATGGTGGCGCCTCGTCCAAGGGGGCCATGGCGGGCGTCTCCGCTGTCAGGGTGTGAAGCCCCCTTTCGACGCCCTGCCTGATATCGGGAGTCAGGGGCGCAAAGGTCCGGAACAGACGGTCCTGCCAGCCGCCATTCAGCCAGCCGCCGCGAAGGCCGACCTGCTGCCAGGCCGGTTCGCCGGACCCCTTCCCTGGCCAGCAGGGAAAGGCATCGGTGATGCAGTCGTCAACCCGGCGCCAGAGGCCATAGGGCGGCACCTCCGTCTCACTGCCCCTTTCCCGCCGCCACAAGGAGGCCGAGCGATTGTGATCGACCTGAAGGATCTGGCCCGAGAACTTGTCGCACGGCTTGAGGGGGTTGATGTAGCGGCTCTCGGTCAGCCGGCAGATGAGCGGGTAGCCGACCTCGTCATCCCGATACTCGAAACGAAACCAGCCTTCCGCCGCCGGATCGTCCTCAACCCGGCCCGGCCCAATACGACGGAGCCTCTGGCCGCTGGCCCGATTGACCAGCATGTCTACTTTCGGTAGAGCCAGCCACCAGCCGAAGCCCTCGACCATGGAATTCCCCGGAACTACTAGAACGCCGCCGCTGCGCGGATCACCCTATCAACCGAAGGTTCTGGAGGTCTTAAGGTCCACTTTTGGCTTTGCTGCGATGATGGGCCGATTGGTGGAGCGGGCTCAAAACGATAGCACCGCATCGAAGTAGAGGCGGTATTCCATGATCGTGTTGTCGTCCTCGGTGACGGGTGTTTCCGCGCCTGCGCCGATCTGGATATTGTCGTTGAACTGATAGCGCAGCCCGCCGCCGACCACCACCGTCGTATCCCGATCCTCGCTGCCGAAGTTCAGGGCATCCAAACCGTCCAATTGGCCGATCGCGCCCTTGGACCGGTTGCCGTTGTCGACGGCCGTGTAGCCGTTGACCTCGAAGATCGGGAAAAGACCCGGCAACACCTCATAGTCGGCATGCAGGGAATAGTGGAGAATGGAGGTGTCTTCGGAGGGACGCAGCGCCAGGTTGGCGCCGATGCTCGCTTGCAGCCCGAAATCGCCGAAGCTTCGCGTTCCGCTGACAAAGGGATTGAGAAAGCCGTCACCGTTGCCCTGCAACTCGATGCCGCCGGTCTCGAGGTTCTGAATCGGGATCTCGTAGCGCAGTCCTGCCGTCAAGAGGCTCTCCGTCTCGGGCTCTGAATAGAGCGCGTACTTGAAGCCCAAGGCGATGTTGGCGAAACCGTCCTCGTCCTCCAGCACCTCGTCGAAGTAGGCGTCGACGTAGCCGTCCTTGGTTGCGATGAAGCCGAGCCGCTCCGTGAGCGCGAGGCGGAGCTGTAGAGCGACGAGGTTGATATGGCCGCCCTCGGTCACGAAGTCGTTCGGGATCTCGTTGTAGAAATAGAAGGCCCGCGCCTCAGTCGTGATGTAGGGCGTCTCGTTGAGGATCGGGTTGGTCACCGGCGGCACATAGCGGCTGTGCCGCCCCTCGCCCAAGGACCCCTTCAGGTCGAGGCCGAGGAAACCGGGCTGCCCCTCTTCAGCCCTCACCTCGCCCACTGCGGCCGTCACCGCCAAGACAATCAGGACCCCGGCCGCCATGGCCGCACGATGGCGGTTTCCCATCAGATTGCTCCTCCCCCAACCCCTGTTCCCGGAGGTAAATCCCCCGGCCATTTGCCTTGGATGCTATTTCACTGGCCGGAATGGAGCTATCCGATTCACGCAATTGTCGAAGGGCTTGCCTTGAACTCGGCCCCTGCCTCGTGAACTTAGTCCAAGTCCTGGCGCTGCACTTATGCTGGAAAGAGCAGGCGGTGGATTGGGGAATATGATCGTCGGAACAGAAAGACGTGTTGAATATAAAACACCGCCTCTAGAGGATACCGGTCAATAGGGTTCTCCGGTTAGCATGTCGACGTAACCGCCATATCCCGGCGGCACAAGGCAGAATGCCAATACTACTTCAGTATATCTTAGTGGTGCCACCCGTCCTAACTCATCGATTACGTCAGACAAGTACATACCGTTCCTATTGGCCCTTACATTGCGTATCGTGACGACGTCAATTGGAACATGATCGTTGGAATCCACGAAATTCCTTATGTCCTGGTAGCTTTCGGATGCCCGCCGAATTCTAAAAAAGTGCGCCAGTCGCCTCCCTGGACGCGGTTCGGTGTCGTGATAGCCTTGAAACTTGGTTAGTACATAATCTCCAACCGCCCCGTGAGGCGCCCCAGCTGGGTGGAGTGTATCGTTTTCATATCGGGTTACCCAATCATCCAGCGTCCCCCTGGTTTCCGAGCCAAAGCGGGGGTCCATGTAGAACGTGATACCTGGAGGATTGTATGCATGGCCGTCTCTTCGTTGCCCGCCATGAGAGGAGATAATGACCCTGTTTGTTCGCAAGTTATTCCCTCGAAACAATCTGATACGATCCCGTTTCAATTCATTACACATTCTGGTCACCCATGTAATCACGACGGTTATCTGGCCTTAGTTGGAAGCGTATACGACTCCTGTTCTTGTGGTTCTAGGCAGAGAGGAGCGTGGAGCGCGCATCCCTAAGGATCCAAAGAAGAGCGTTATCCGGGTTCTATCCAGGCTCCTATCCCATCGACAAGCGGACACCACGGCACCGCTAAATCCCGCGCTTGGCACCAAGATAAATCACCAGCTTTCCAAGCTAATGGTTTGCTTCCACTTGAGGACAATGGCAGCATCGTCCGGCGAAAACCAGACATTGATCATCTAAACTCTAATGACGGGCATCGATCTTGACTGTGCAAACCGGGATTTCCCACGTGGATCCCTCCCGTGCTGTTGATGGTGACCCAGATCCGCTCGAGGGACAACCTGTTCGCGCGCGCCATCCTAGGGCATCATCGAGTTCGCGATAGGCGAGCAAGCCAGCGTCGGGCCTGACCCACGGTCCATGGAACTCTAGCTTCAGGCGGCGGTTGAAAACGGGTCGAATTGGGACGCAATCCGATTCACCCGCCGGAGTCCGCATCCGAGCCGCGCTCCACCTGATCCAATACCAAGGAGCGTTGATAGTGACACATTTGACCGGGTTTGCTTGCCCGCTCGCTGCGCTGCCGCGCTCAGACCACCTCGAGCAGGCGATCCAGCGAGGATTCCTGGAAACGCGGCGCGGCCTCGTCGTCCGCCGGCAGGCCGAGGCGGTTGTGCCAGTAGACCGGCATGCCGAGGGCGGCGGCGCCGGGCAGGTCCGCGGCCGATCCGGCCACGAAGAGGCTGCGCTCTGGCGCGACGCCGAGGGCCGCAAGCGCCATGGCATAGGGCTCGCGGCGCGGCTTGTAGAAGCCCGCACCCTCCGCCGTGACGATGACACTGAAGCGCCGTGAGACCCGGAGGGCCGCCAGACGGCCGCGCATCTCCGAGCAGTTGGTGACCACCGCCAAGTCGGCGCGCCGGGCGAGCGCCTCCAGCACCTGCGGCGCTTCGGGCCAGGGCGTCAGCTCGCCCCAGCGCGAGAGCAGGTCCTTCGGTGCCGAGGGCGGCAGTCCGACGGCCTCGGCCGCCTCGGCCACGATGTCCTCGTAAGACCGGTAGGCGCCGGCGCTGTAGGTCAGCCCGAGGTAGGCCTTGCGCCAGCGCAGACCGAGTTCCTCGGAGCCGGCGATGCGGTTCCACAGGGACCAGGAGTCGATCAGCGCCGTCAGGAGGTCGAAGACGACAGCGTCATAGTGCGCGGAGAAACCGGCTCCGGCGGCGTCCGCGTCGTCACTGTGTCGCGTTTTCCGTCGCATCCGGGGGGGCGCTCGGGGCCGGACCGGTCAGGGTGCCCAGGAAAGCGGCGATCTGGTCGAGCTGGAGGTCGGTGAGCTCCAGCGCGTTCAGCTCCTGGTGCCCCAGCCCTCCGCCCGGCGCCTTGCGGTAGTGCTCGAGAACCTCGCG